>JAWXUK010000037.1:0-14291 GCA_044432785.1 Eubacteriales bacterium
TCGGTCTGCCCTGTGCACCTCTCGCCCTGTCAGATTTTCGAACGTATGGATGAGCGCAGAGATGAGCTTGCCAAGTTCCACCCACAAGATTGTATTGGTTGTGGGTGCTGTAGCTATCGTTGCCCTGCAAAGCTCCCCTTGGCACAAGTGGTGCGAGAGGCAGGAATCCTGGTTCAACCAGAGGAAAAACCCGTTCCAATCGAGCGAGGTATCAAGATATTTAAGCCCTCGAACGAGCGAGAGGAGGGGGAATTATGAGAGCATTTTTCTACCCTTCCACCCCCTATATCAGCGCCCCTACCAGTGTTTCTGCAATGATGCTCGACGTCATTGTGGCATTGATCCCTGCCCTTGGCATGTCGGTCTACCTCTTTGGGGTGTCTGCGCTGCTTATGGTGGGAACCTCTGTGCTCGCATGCGTTGGATTTGAAGCATTGGTGTGCGCCGTGGCGAAAAAGCCGAGCACCCTTGGCGACTATTCTGCCTGCGTGACCGGACTCCTCCTCGCCTTTTGTTTTCCTCCGGAAGCACCGTTGTGGGGGATTATCATTGCTGCATTTAGTGCCATTGTGATCATCAAAGGTCTCTATGGTGGATTAGGGCAAAACTTCATGAATCCGACGCTGGCTGGCTGGCTCATTGCTTCCACCATTCCGGCTGTTATCACACAGTATACCATTCCCATTCCACTCCAAAATGCGTTCCTCACCGACGTCATTTCCAGTGCCACCCCTATGACCTATTTAGGGGCTGGGGCGCTCCCCCCTTTGACCAAGAGCGAGCTATTTATCGGGTTTCACAGTGGTGCAATGGGGGAAGGTTCCACCATGATGTTGGTGCTTGGACTTGCCTACTTGGTGATCCGTCGAGTCATCTCTCCAGTGATTCCTGTGATGTTTTTGGGGACGGTGGCGCTCTGTACGTATTACTTTCCACCTAACGGCGTGGACTCCTTTGATTGGATGGTGGCACAGCTATGCAGTGGAGGGCTTGTTTTGGGTGCCTCCTTTATGGCCACCGACCCCACCACCACACCCATTACCCTAAAAGGTCAGGTTATGTTTGGACTGGGTTGTGGACTGATGACCGTGCTATTACGCAATTTTGGCACCTATCCCGAAGGGGTGGGCTTCGCCATCTTGACCATGAATGGATTGGTGTGGCTCCTCGACCAAGTGGGTGCCCCCCGTCGTTTTTCAGCTGAGCATTTCACCGTGACTCGCAGAGTACTACAGTACTTATCCGAGAAGTGGAAAAAAATCTACTTTATTCGCCCGAAAATGCCAAAAATCGCACAGATTAGAAGGCTCTTTGCACGTCCTGAAGGGATGGTTCCTGGGGAGAAGTACCTCGATCATCTCGAGCAAGCCACCAAGAGTGGTGGGGCACTGGCTTGCGTGATTGCTGTTGTTTTGGTGGGGCTGACCATGGTATCAAACCTCACCCAGTTCCCCCTACGCACCCAAGAGGAATCGAATAACCGTGCACTGCTCGAGCAAGTGATGCCACTCGCCACAAACATGAGCGAGATGCCATACAAAACTGCCGACGTCACTGCCATTTATGCAGCCTACGACCAGTTATCCCATGTGGGATACTGCGTGGAGGTGCTAGCCCCTGGGTTTAATGGCGAGATGACCATTATCATTGGTGTGGACCTTGATAGCGCCATCACAGGGGTGACCGTTCTATCCCACAGTGAAACCAAGTATATTGGCACACGTGCCCTCGAGCAAAGTGTCCTCGATACCTTTGCAGGGCGTTCTGGTCGCTTGAGCTTGACAGGTAGCAACCGTGTTGATAGTATTTCTGGCGCCACCGTCACCCAACAAGGGGTGGTGAGTGGGGTGAACACAGCACTCTCATATATTCAAGAGCTAGAACGAGAGGGTGCATTCCATATTTTATCCGGAGAATTTTTACTAGGTTAGGAGGGAACCCCTTTGCTTGATTTGACCAATATTGCCGTCAATGCACTATTTGGAGGACATCTTTTTTTGGTGCTCTGTGTCGCCTTTGGCACAGATACCACCCCATATCAAAGCCATAAAGGTGCCACGTCGACTGGGGTTGCCATTACCATGGTACTCATGGTGGTGCTACCCATTTCAAGGTTATTAGAAGATTGGGCGACCTATCTTCAAGCAGAGCATTTCCTCTTAGTGGGGTTATCACTGCTCTGTTTTGGAACCCCTATTGGGATGGAAAAATGTCTGCGAGAGATCTCGCCCGTCGTGTGGCGCTATTTAGGGCGACCTTTGGGACGACTTGGGACAAATGCAGGGATTTTAGGGGCGGTACTCCTTGCCGATCAGGCACGACTTACCGTGGTGGAATCCATGGTCTACGGACTTTTTTCAGGGCTGAGCCTCATCCTTGTGCTGGTTTGCTTTGTGGGGATTGTGGAAGATATTCGTATCACCCCGAAATGGTTGCAAGGCGCACCCATGCTATTTCTCACAGCAGGACTGATGGCGCTCCCTTTGATGGGATTTTATGGCTTGGTCATTTCATAAGGAAAGGATGATTTCAAATGGGATTATTAGACGTGTTTTTACACAAAAAAGATAAAAACAAGCAAAAAGAGCCAACCTTTCTCGCAAGAGAGGAGCATACTATTGTGGTCACCCTCCCCCTTGGCGAGAAGAGCAAGGCCCTTGACGACCTAGAATCACTCCTCGAAGCGGTTGCAGTGAATAAAGTGGATTCCATTCGATATGTGGCTGAAGGGGGTGCGAGTATCGAGGTCATAGGCTCGGACGATACCTTTTGTGCGAAATATTACACGGTCAAGCACATCGTAGAGACCTATTTTTGCTATGTGCTCCGAAACGACCATATCAAAAGTCTACAACAAGATACGACCTACCTCTCTTACGGGGTGGAGCACCATGCAAAGCAGTGCGACATACTCACCTTTGAGAAAACATCGGCAATCCTGGCTGCCTTTATCGAAGGGTACCACAAAGAGACCTTTGCAGAGAAAATATTGGCAAATATTGGTATCATTGCTGTGGAACACAGCGAGAGCTTTAGCGATGGCACTGTGGTGCATTACGAGAAGGAGATCACATGAAAGAATTAACGGTGGACCTCAAAGATCAGCAATATCAAATCATCATCGAAAGTGGATTGTTCGCCTCCCTTGAAACCCATATCAGAACAGTTTACACAGGGGATCACGTGGTGGTGATTTCGGACGAAACGGTTTGGGCGCTTTATGGGGAGAAGTTTTTATCAGCGATGGAGCGAGGGGGATATCAGGCGCACCCCCTCGTCTTTCCACAAGGCGAGACCACGAAATCGATAGAAAATTTTGCAAAGGGACTGGAATTTTGTGGACAACACAAATTGCCACGCACAGGACTTGTTGTGGCATTAGGTGGTGGGGTCATTGGGGATTTGGCTGGATTTATCGCAGCGAGCTATATGCGTGGGGTAAACCTCGTGCAAATTCCGACTACGCTACTGAGTCAAGTGGATTCCTCTGTGGGGGGCAAAACAGCCATCAATCTACCACAGGGAAAAAACCTCGTAGGTGCCTTCTATCAGCCAAACTTAGTGCTCATCGACCCTGATAACTTAAATACCCTCCCCCCTCGTGACTTTGCAAGTGGTATGGCAGAGATCATCAAAACTGGGGCGATTTTCTCGCTAGACTTCTTTGAAAAGCTAGAGAAATTAGAGACAAATTCCCCCCTCCCCATGGAAGAGATCATCGCATTTTGTTGCGACCTCAAACGAATCGTGGTGGAAGAGGATGAAAAGGAGCAGGGACGTCGTGCCCTACTCAATTTTGGGCACACCTTTGGGCATGCCATCGAAAAACTGGGAAATTTCACTCGCTATACCCATGGCGAGGGTGTGGCACTTGGGATGGTGCTTGCCTCGCATTATGGCGAGATGACAGGCCACACTCCACAGGGGACAGCCACCAGAATCTATGAGATTTGCAAGAAGTATCACCTCCCAGTGGAGGATACCATGCACCCCACCGAAATGACAGAGCTATTTGCACTGGACAAGAAGGCAGAAAATAAAGACATTAAGCTCATTTTAGCGAAAAAAATAGGAGAATGCACCATCGAGAGGGTCTCACTCGAGGCATTTTCCGATCAGATGATCGCATTAGAGGAAAGGTTGAACCATCATGAAGCAGATCGCAATTCCACCCAGTAAAAGCGTGGCACACCGTGCCCTCATCTGTGCGGCACTATCAGGCAATAGCATGGTGCGAAATTGTGGCGAAAATCAAGATGTCCTCGCCACCTTACGTTGCATTCATGCCCTTGGATTTGTCACCACAACCAAGGGAGAGGGAGAGGATCGATACCGATTTTTCCCTCGTCCTGTGCAAAAAAGTTTGCTCGCCGACTGTGGCGAGAGTGGCAGTACCCTTCGCTTTTTCATCCCAATTGCAGCAGCACTAGGGACCCCAATGACCTTCACAGGAAAGGGAAGACTGATGGAGCGCCCCCTCACCCCCTTTGAAGACTGCTTCAAAGGGAGCGATGTCAAACTCACTGTGCGCAATGGTCAGGCCCGTGTGAGTGGACAGCTTAAAGCAGGGACCTATCAAATTGGTGGGGATATTAGTTCCCAGTTTTTGACGGGGTTACTGCTCGCACTCCCTCTCCTCGATGGGGAGAGCGAGATCGTCCTCACCAGTGAACTTCAAAGCAGACCTTACATTGATATCACTTTAGACGTGATGAAGAAATTTGGGGTGGATGTAAGAAACGAGAACTATGCTCGATTTGTCATTCCAGCCACAAGTTCCTATGTCAGCACCAATTACATCGTGGAAGCCGATTATAGTTCTGCCTCCTTCTTTCTCACTGCAGGGGCTTTGGGCGCAGAGGTCGACATAGTGGGACTGCGTGGAGATAGTTTGCAGGGAGATAAGTTTTTCATCCCTCTACTCGAGCAAGGGGGGGCGATCATTAGCCCTACCGAAAAGGGGATTACCGTAAAACAGGGGACACATCGTGGTTTCGTGTGTGATGTTACGCAATTTCCTGACCTTGTGCCCCCTCTCGCCCTCTTTATGGCACTCTGCGAGGGGGAAAGTCGTATCATAGGAGCAAGTCGCCTTCGCATCAAAGAGAGCGACCGTCTTGCCACCGTCACCAGACAATTAAACGAACTAGGGGCAAATATCAAAGAACTAGAAGATAGCCTAATCATTCAAGGTGTGCCAAAGCTTCGTGGGGGTCACGTCAGTGGTTGTGGGGATCATCGTATCGCCATGATGTGCGCCATTGCAAGCCTTGCATGCGAGGAGAGGGTCACCCTAGATGACTGGAAGTGCGTCGAGAAAAGCTATCCCGAATTTTGGGAGCACTTTGCACAAATAGAGAAAAATGAGGTAATCAAAGGAACATGTTAAATATAGTTTTAATTGGAATGACAGGGTGTGGAAAGACATCCCTTGGCACCGACCTAGCGAATATACTCGGACGTCCCTTTCTAGATTTCGACGATGTTCTAGAAAAAGAGGTAGGATGCACCATCACGCAACTGGTACAAGAGAAGGGGGTTGAACACTTTCGAACCCTCGAAAAGGACGTTATCAAACGTCTTGCAACCCTCGACGGCCACGTCATCGGCACAGGGGGTGGGGCAGTGCTCGACCCTGAGAATATCAAAAATCTACAGAAAAATGGCGTTTTGGTCTGGATTTCTCGTGATATTGAAGATATTATCAGCACGTTAGAGTTTGATCACCGTCCCCTCATTCGAGATGCAGACGAGGTGAGGGCACTTTATGCCGAGCGAATCGATATCTATAAGGCATCAGCGATGGTGGTGGTGCAAAGTTGTCACTTTGGCTGTGGGATTGAGGAACTGGTGGCACTGGCCGAGGCTATTTCCACCCCCTCACGCTATGCCGTCATAGGAAAACCCATCGGACATTCCATTTCTCCAGAAATTCACCTCCCCATCCTCGCTGCTCATCGTGATGAGGTTACCTATGAAAAGGTAGAACTCGAGTTAGATGAGCTAGAAGGTTGGGTGAAACGAGTCCGAGAGGAAAAAATAGACGGATTTAACGTTACCATTCCATATAAATTGGCCATTATGCCCTATTTGGACGCACTGGATTTTTCTGCCATGGTCTATGGCTGCGTGAATACTGTGGTCAACCGTGATGGCGTGCTCACAGGGTATAGCACCGATTCCGACGGATTTTATACGGCAATAGAAGAGGAAATTGGCACGGTACAGGGAAAAAATCTACTCTTCTTAGGGGCAGGGGGAGCAGCTATGGCTCTGGTCAAAGGTGGGATACTACGCAAAGCAAACCAGATCACCATCTTGGCACGAGACCCTGAAAAAGCACGCAAGCTAACAGACCCTAAAAGTCAAACAACCTTCGTTGTAGGTTCGTTAGAGGATAGTGCAAGCCACACTCCCACAGCAGATATTCTGATCAACTGCACCCCTCTTGGCATGGAAGGGGTGGAGGCAACCTTTGAAGATTTAAGCTTTATCGATACCCTCCCCTCCACTGCTGTGGTCTGCGACCTCATTTATAAACCAGCCGAAACAGCCCTTCTCAAACGAGCAAAAGACCGTGGTTTGGTCACGCAAAATGGACTTTCTATGCTCATTTATCAAGGGCTCGTGGGGGATAGCATTTATCTTGATGCCAACATAGATTTCAAAGAAAATTTCCAAAAAATCAAAAATTTACTATAAGTAAGGAACAATATCATGATTATCATTCTAAAACGAGACGCAAACAAAGTAAAGGTCGAGGAGCTTCGCAACCGTCTCCAAGAGCAAGGACTCATCCTCCAAGAAATTGTGGGAGAAAACACCCACATGATCGGACTCGCAGGGGATACCTCCCGTCTTTCTCGTGAGCAAATCGAAGCAAACGACTTTGTCGAGAGCGTGATGAAGGTGAGCGAGCCCTACAAACTCGCAGGCCGTAAATTCCATCCCGACGACACCGTGATCACCATGGGAAATCCCGAAGATGGACGGAAAATTGGTGGGGGCAACTTCGCTGTTTTTGCCGGACCTTGTAGCGTGGAGAGCGAGGAGCAAATCCTCTCCATTGCACGTGATGTGGCTGCAAGTGGTGCCACCTGTTTGCGTGGAGGAGCCTTCAAACCTCGTAGCTCCCCTTATGCGTTCCAAGGCATGGGACTAGACGGTCTGGAACTCCTCAAAATCGCACGTGAGAAAACAGGGCTTCCCATCGTCACAGAAATCCTAAACCCCAAACACCTTGAATTTTTCGCAGCCGATGTGGATGTCATTCAAATTGGGGCACGCAATATGCAAAACTTTGCCCTCCTTGCTGAGGTAGGTCAGCTCAAAAAACCAGTCCTCCTCAAACGTGGTATCTCGGGCACCATCGAAGAGACCTTGATGGCAGCAGAATACGTCATGGCAAATGGAACCAGTGATATCATGCTCTGCGAGCGTGGCATTCGCACCTACGAGACAGCAACACGCAACACCCTCGACCTCTCGGCGATCCCTGTGCTTCAAGCAAAAAGTCACCTCCCTGTGGTGGTGGATCCAAGTCACGGTACCGGTTACTGGCATCTCGTCCCCCCTATGGCACTGGCTGCCACGGCAGGTGGGGCAGACGGCCTCATCATCGAGGTTCATAACACCCCACAATGCGCCCTGTGTGACGGTGCGCAGAGCATCACCCCTGAAAAATTCCATCGCTTGATGGGTAAAATCAACAAAGTCCGTGACGCAATTGCCGAGGACTAAGGAGGAAGCACCATGAACGAAGCACTCAAAGAAGTACGCAGTGAAATAGACACCATCGATAAAGAACTCCTCGCCCTCTTTGCAAAGCGTATGGAGATCTCGCACAAAGTGGCAGAGATTAAAATCAAAAATAACATGGCAATCGTGGACGAAGTGCGTGAAAACGAACTGGTTGCAGCTGCTGTGGCAGATCTTCAATCCCGTGAACAAGGGGAGACAGCCATTTTTCTGCGTACCTTGATGACCTTGAGCAAACGCCGTCAACGTGCCCACATTTTGGGAGAGAAGACAGAAGTCCTCCTTCCAACAGCCACCCCTGCTGCCACAGGTTCCTACAAAGTGGGATACCAAGGAATTGCAGGAGCATGGGGAGAACAAGCCACGCTACAAGTATTCCCCGACCAAGAAAGGATCGCACACGAACAATTCGAGGACGTTTTCCTCGCTGTCAAGGAGAAAACAATTCGTTATGGTATCATTCCTGTGGAAAATTCTCAAAGTGGAGCCATTGGCGAGGTTTACGATCTGTTGCGTAAATATGGCGCTTACGTCGTAGGGCAAACCTATGTCTCGGTCAATCAGTGTCTGATGGGTGTCCCTGGGACCAAGATTTCCGAGATTCGTGAGGTCATCAGTCACCCACAAGGCTTCAAGCAGTGCAATCAATTCCTCCGTACCCAAAATTGGGATCTGACTGCCTGCCGTAATACAGCTGTGGCAGCTAGCTTGGTGGCAGAGAAAAAAGATAATCGTCTTGCAGCCATTGCAGGGGTGAGAGCAGCAGAAATTCATGGTCTTGAGATCCTAAACGATAATATCGTAGGGGATAAGAGCAATAAAACTCGGTTTATCGTCATTGCGCAGGCCCCTGAATACACCGAGAAGAGCAACATGGTGAGCGTGATTTTCCGTACTGCTCACCGTAGTGGCGCACTTTGCGATCTACTATTCGTCCTCTCTTCCGAAAATATCAACATGGCACGGATTGAAAGTCGCCCTGTCGCCGATGGTAAATACTGCTTCTTCGTGGACTTGGAAGGCAATATCCAAGATCCGATGATGGTGCGTGCGTTAGAGCAAGCGAGCGCAAGCTGTGGCTTCATGGAGGTCCTCGGCTGTTACGAAAAAGAGAGCAAACAATGAAAATTGCAGTGATAAACGGTCCTAATCTAAACCTTTTAGGTAAGAGAGAACCCACCATCTACGGCTCACAAACTTTGGAGGACATCAACACCCTCCTATCAGAGCGTGCCACAAAAGAGGGGGTGGAGCTCTCCTTCTTCCAGTCAAACCACGAGGGGGAACTGGTGGAGGAACTCTACAGAGCACGTCTCGCAGTGGATGGGGTGGTAATCAATGCAGCAGCCTATACCCACACAAGTGTCGCCATTCGAGATGCAGTCTCGGCGATCGACCTCCCTGTGATCGAGGTGCACCTCTCTAACGTCCATAAAAGAGAGGAATTTCGTCACCACTCCTATTTAAGCGCTGTTTCGGTGGGGGTGATCTGTGGATTTGGGGCAGAGAGCTATTGGCTTGGTATTTTAGGATTAAAATCCCATCTGGAGGGGCATAAATGAGTTATGGAAAAAAAGTGACACTTACCCTATTTGGCGAGAGCCATGGCGAGGGGATTGGCGCTGTGGTGGAAGGGCTTCCCTGTGGGGAGGTCATCGACCTTGTAGAGGTGCAACGGCAACTCTCTCGTCGTGCCCCTGGAGGAAATTCCTTGGGCACCCCTCGGAGTGAGACAGATCAAGTGGAAGTGATGAGTGGTCTCTTTGAAGGAAAAGTAACAGGAGCCCCCATTTGTGGGGTCATTCGCAACAACAACACACGCAGTCGAGACTACACCCCCCACCTCCCACGTCCCTCCCATGCCGATTATGCAGCCCACATCAAATACAAGGGTTGTGCTGATTATCGTGGTGGAGGTCATTTCTCGGGTCGAATTACGGCTGGTGTCGTCTTCGCAGGGAGTATGGCGTCGCAGATTTTGGCACGTCGTGGTATCTATGTGGGGGCACACGTCACCCGTATCGAATCGGTGACCGATCGCTCATTTGAGGAAACCGACCTCACCCACGAGAAATTTCTCGACCTCCAACAGAGCGACCTTCCAGTGCTCACCCCCGAGAAAGAAACCCTCATGCGTGAGGCGATTTTGTCGGCAAAGCAAGAGGGGGATAGCGTAGGGGGCATCATCGAGAGTGCCGTCATCGGCGTCCCATCAGGGGTGGGCGCACCCTTTTTCGATAGCGTTGAGAGTCGGATTTCAGCCATGCTCTTCGGGATTCCAGCCGTCAAGGGGATCTCCTTTGGTGGTGGGTTCGACCTATGCGCAAAGCGAGGATCTCAAAGCAATGACTCCATCATCACCACGCCAAACGGAATTGCCACCCAGACCAATAACAATGGTGGGATTACTGGTGGAATTACAAACGGTATGCCCATTATTGTCACTACGGCAATTAAGCCAACCCCTAGTATCTCGTGCGAGCAGTCCACCGTCAATATAGAAAGTGGCGAGCAAGAGAAATTTAGCATCAAAGGGCGACACGATCCTTGTATCCTTCCTCGTGCCATTTGCGTGGTGGAGGCGGCAATCGCCCTTGTGATTTTGGATCTTTTGGAGGAATAGAGATGGAAAAACCAACCATTTGCGTCATTGGTGTGGGTCTCATTGGAGGTAGTTTTGCCAAAGCACTGCGTGGGTTTCACGATGCCACCATCATCGGTGTGGACGTGAACAAACAGACCGTCGGGGCTGCACTCAAAGCAGGAGCGATAGATCAGGCATTCAACCACCCTCACGAAGCTCTCCCATTGGCAGATATTGTGATCTTGTGCGTATTCCCTCATCATATCCATGATATTATCAAAGAAAATTCAGCCTATTTCAAAAAAGGGGCAGTGGTGTGCGACGTTTGTGGCACAAAGGAACACCTCTACGGTGGGATTCATCAGTACATCCCCCACGATATTGATTATGTGGGGGTTCACCCCATGGCAGGCAAAGAGGTGGATGGATTTCTCAATTCGGAGGGAAATCTTTTCGAAGATACAGGATTTATCATCATTCCACTTGAGGAAACAAAGCCAAGTTCCATCGCATTGATGGAGGAAATGGCAGGCTACATCGGTGCCACACGACTTGCCTATTCCACCCCACGTGAGCACGACGAAATCGTGGCATATACCAGTGATTTGATGCACGTATCGGCGATTTCTCTCTGCACGCATTACCATCCCATGATGAGTAGTGCCTATACGGCAGGATCCTTTCGGGATTGCACCAGAATTGCGAACCTCAATCCAGAACTATGGACAGAGCTATTCCTTGCAAATCGAGAGGCACTCCTCCCAGCTGTGGATCGCTTCATTTCGGCTGCGAGCAATTTGCGCAACGCCATGGCAACAGAGGACAAAGAGACCTTATTGCAACTGCTCACCACAGCAACCCAAAATAAAGCAGATATGATGAAGAGATAGAGACAAAAAAGGAGGGCTTTTCCCTCCAAAAGCCTCGCAGAGTTTCGCCCTCGCAAGGGCGAAAATAAATCAAAATCAGTCTTTTTATCTGGCTCTGCCAGATGAAAAGCACTTCTCAAGAAAAAGTAGCGACAATTTCTACAGAAATCGAGCTATTTTTTCTTGTAACCAAAAATCTGTCGGGAAAGGCTGCGCCTTTTTCGACAGGCGATAAGGAGGGCTTTTCCCTCCTTATTTGACGAGAGGAGGAAGAAAATGAGCTGGAAAACAACCATAGCCACCATTTGGGTGGGACAATCGGTCTCGCTACTCACAAGCAGTATCCTACAAATGGCAATCATTTGGTATTTGACCATCGAGACAGGCTCTGCAACCATTGTCACCCTCGCAACCCTTGCTGCATTTCTTCCACAAGCCCTTTTAGGACCAATCTGTGGTGTGATCATAGATCGTGTCAACAACAAATTGGTACTCATCTTCTCGGACCTCTTCATCTCGCTCACTGCAGTGGCACTTGCCTATTTTGCCATGAACGAGCAACTATCCACTGGTCTTATCATGTTCATTTTAGTGCTGCGATCCATTGGAAATACCTTCCATGAACCCACAGCACAGGCAATCACTCCTCTCTTTGTACCAAAGGAACATATCACTCGAGTGGCAGGGTTTGCACAGGGGTTCGATTCTGTTTCCATGCTCATTAGTCCAAGTCTCGCTATTGTCCTTTATGAAATGATCGATATTCAATGGATTTTCCTCCTCGATGCGCTTGGTGCGTTCGTTGCCATTACACTCTTGCTTACCATTCCATTTCCTAAAAAAGAGAAGGTGGAACGTCCCCCCATTAACCTAAAACGGGAAACCTTAGAGGGGATTGCAGTGATGCGAGCAGAGACAGGGGCCCTCCCCCTCGCATTTGTGGGATTTTTGTTCACGGTGCTCTACTCCCCTGTGGGAAGTCTCTACCCTCATATTACGTTGAACTATTTCGGTGGAACCACGGCGCAATCGGGATTGGTAGAGATTATCTTCTCCCTCGGATCCCTCTTCGGTGCGTTTGGTCTCGGGATGTTGGGGGACAAAATGCCGAAACGGTTGGGGGTTTTTGGCTCTATTTTCGTTTATGGACTGGGGATGTTCATCATTGGGACACTCCCTCCTACTGGATATTGGATCTTCGTGGCTCTTTCCTTCTTTGCAGGGAGTTCCACCCCCATTTATCACGGCATGATCCGTGCCATTTATCAGAAAAAAATCCCACAAGAATATCTGGGCAGGGTTTTCACCCTCACCCAAAGTACAAGGAGACTTGGCATGCCGGTGGGATTGCTCCTCGGTGGACAGTTTGCTGATCATATCGGTATTGAAGTGCTCTATGTGGTGGCAGGGGGGCTTGCCATGGCGCTTGGCGTGGGGGCAAGTCGTGTGCCCTCCCTCATTGCAGTGACAAAGGAGTGAGCCCATGAGCGAAATACGCACCGTAGGGAGCATCACCTACGAACTCACCCGAAAAAAGGTGAAAAATATCAATTTGAGGATCAATCGGGACGGAAAGGTCTCGGTTTCGGCACCTCCTCGCTCCACCATCAAATATATTGAGGGGTTTATCGCTGCAAAAGAATCTTTCATTCTGGAACATCTGCAAAAAATTGCAGAGCAGCCCACCATAAGTGGCTACGAGGAGGGGGATATCTTCTACTATTTAGGGAAGAGCTATCCACTCAAAGTGGTTGTAGGTACCACGGATCGAGCTGAAATCATCGGCGAGACACTCACCCTCACCCTACGAGAACCCGAAAATCGAGGGGTGCGTGGGTACGAGGTGGAACGGTTTTTTAGGCTACAAGCCAGAGTGGTTTTAACAGATCAGATCAACCTTGTCCACCCGAAATTTGCTGAAGTTTATGGGGTTCCGATGCCGAAATTTACCATAAAAGACATGAAATCACGGTGGGGGAGTTGCCAGCCGGTCACCGGCAAAATTTCGCTCAATCGAGGACTTGTTCACGTGCCTCCCGAGTGTATTACTTATCTTCTATTTCATGAATATGCACATTTGATCGAGCCCAACCATTCCCCTCAGTTTCACGAGGTTGTGGCACAATTTATGCCAGACCACAAAGTGCAGCGTAAACGACTCAAAGAATTCGGCTTTTTGCTCTAATCCCTCCCATTTGGGAGGGATTTTTTGCGCAAAAAGATCCCCTCCTAGGTGAGGAGGGGATCAGATGTGGTTAGATTAGGAAACCATACTTGCGTAGTCGGTGTAGTAGTTTTCGGGACAAGAAGGGATTTCGGAGTATTTGGTCCAACTATGGTCTGCCGAAATTTTCGAATCCGAGATCAAGAAATAGTCGTAACGGAGGACAGGACGGGTGGAGATGGGGTCATCCCAGGTGACATCAATGTGGTACCAAGTACCCATGACGTTGACCAAGTTCCACGCATGATCCTCACCAGCATAACCTGTGATACGCATGGAACTAATCCCAGCCATGTAGGATAGAAGGTTAAATGCCTTCGCATATCCATCACAGACAGCCTTCCCATCCACAAAGACAGCTGCTGCCGTATGGGAACGAGATCCAGTGTATTCGTAAGTAGTGTTGTTGATGATGGTATCGTGGATTGCCTTGACCTTATCGAGGTCGGTAGAGGCAGAGGAAACATATTGGTAATACATGGTTTGCGCAGCAAAGAGGGTTTGCTGATTATCAGAGGAGAGAGTATCACGTTTGCCTTGTAGGTAGAAGATGATTTCATCAGAGTCGTGATAGACGATTTCGGCAGAGAGTGTGCCAGATCCAGGAGACCATTTGAACTTAATCTCACTCACTTGAACATAACGGTTGATTTGGTCATTGATGGCATCCTTGACTGAGGATTCTGCGCCGTTTGAAGTACGAATATCAACGTTAACAGCGCCAGAGGCAACCACTTTAACAAATTGATCAGCACCATCTGCAGGGGTACTTGCAGTGATTTCTGTAATCATAGGAATGATGGTAGGCGCAACGGTGGAGGGGGGGGCTGTTTCGGTTCCACCGACAAGTGAGTCG
>JAWXUK010000038.1:0-14161 GCA_044432785.1 Eubacteriales bacterium
AACTGCTCTGGTGCGCTCTTACGAAGCATGATCCCCCCTACCACTGCCATGGCGATGTAGATAAAGGTAGAGGCAACCATAAATGCGAAAAGCTGAAAGGTTGTCCCTGTAGCTATCAGGGAAAATGTGATGGGATAGGTGAAAATACTGGTTAGCGACATGAGCGCAAACGCCATGGAAAAATCTGTGAGGGCAGGTGTTTCGTAGTTCGGATCGCAGATTTTAAGTAGCATCATGCCATTTATTGTTACCCCTGTGTTGACACCCCAACTCATGATGGCTCGCTCGAAGTAGTAGTCGTTCTTGCCGAAAAAATATCGATAGAGTGGAAATGTGAGTACATATGTGGATAAAAATCCCAAAATTGATAGAATAATGATGGGGACGAGATAGGTCGAGACAGCCTTTATGTTGACACTCGCCATAGCTGAAACAATGGCAAGATCCGACAATGCGCCTACGATACGGATTTTTACCTTTTTATCGATCAGCCACTCTAATCCGAGTTTTTTGATCATAAAATTGACTCCGTACATCATGAGCAGTCCATAAAACCAGACTGGAACAGAAGAAAGACCGAAAATATCATGGGTTCTCGCCAAACCATTGAGATAGTATGAAAGTGCGCTCACCATCATGATCAGCCCTAAATGAACCGTAATGGTCTCGATAGAGCTGCTGTTTGTTGTCTCACGACCGAGAGAGGGTTGCTGATTTTTGTCCTTAGAAAATCCAAATAAAATGATGGGTGGAAGGTCACTAGGAGAGTCCATCAGTTGGGTTTTTCCCGTTCGAGCACCACGATTGATGAAGAAAATGCCTAGCAACATGCCTCCGATGAGTCCAACCGTAGCAAAGGTGGTTGCCACCCCTTGGGCTACCTCCCAATAGTCGAGGTCGAAACTTTGCAGGGTGTAGCCTAGGCCCCCTGCCGTGCCATGTCCTCCAGAAAATCCTTGGTTCATCTCGAAACCGAAGGTTCGATAGAGGTCTAGCGAGGGCATGAGTTTTGACATGACGAGGGTAAATCCAAAGCCGATGGTGGACTGTATCCCCCCTGCGATGCTAAACAGTCCACACACAAGTAGGACTCGAGGGAGGTTAGATTTTACCGACTTCACCTCGCTCCCCTCCATGCCACTTCCCAGTGGAACAGATGCGAAAATTGGTAAAATGAGGATGCCTGGGATGAGGGACCATGTTGTTATGGTTTCTGTAGAAAAGGGCAGGATAGCGCTATCCCCCATCACAGAAGGTCCGAGAATAAGTCCTAAAAATCCTCCAATCACGGAAGAAGGTAGTAGTAATCTTCGAAAAAGTGGCACCTTTGCCCGAAGGAACATTCCTGTTAGTAATAGTGCGTAGAGTAGTCCGAGGGTGGTTGTGAGTTCTTGAAATAATGCTGTTGTCATGAGATCCTCCATTTTGAAATTAACAAACTAGAAATCATTGTACTACAAATTTTCTTGTTTGTCAACAAAAATCCCCACCCTCGATTGCGTCGAGAGTGGGGATTTAAATTTATCCAAGTGCTAGTAGGCTTACTGTGATGAGGTTTACCGTAGTGGTATAATGATCGTTACCCGAGGTCGCTTTCACGATAAACTGTTGCTCAGCAATTCCTTCCTCTTTCAGTTGAGAAAACGCAGAGACTACACTGCTACTTAATTGAATTTGATAGAGAGTGTTGCGCTCTACTTGTTTTGAGGCAAGGTCTACGCTAGCGCCAGTTCCCACTTTCACTGCGACTGGAGAATAGGGCACATAATAGTTATCACTCTCTGGATAGAGTTGCTCTGAATGGAGGGTTTCGGCTGTTGCCTGATACCACATATTGATGTCAACTTGAGTCATGTCAGTGGCTTCGGACACCATGAAATAGAGGTAATATGGGTCCTCTGCAGTTGGTGCTTTAGGGCCACCAGTGGCATCACTCCATGGGATCAAGATATGTCCCACTTGAGAGGATCCGGTAGAATCGGTAACCGTAACCTCGGGTGGTACAGTGGCAACATCGCAAGCTGCGAGGAGTGCATTTGCCATAAGTTTGGCTTCATCATCACTCAACGAGCTTTTACCTGTACTACCGATATAGGTGACATTATTGAGCGAGTACGCAAAGTAAGCGTTACGAGCATCATTTGTCATTTTACTATAATAATTCGATCCGTCCGATAGAGCATACCACACCTGTAGATCTGCATTGCTAGTGTCCACTTTCATTGCAGGGTTTGTGGCACCGGTTACACTAAAGGAGGTCTTGTTGAGGTCGTAAGGGTAGGAGGTAATCACACTCTTGGCTGTCTGAGTGGAGGAACTCGCAGAGCCACTTGTGCTAGTGAGCAACATGTTTGCAATTGGCTTATAGGTCGAGCTACCTGCAACAGCGACAAGGTCGCTTTTCACAGAAGTCGTACCAAGTACTGTACTACCACTTGCGAAAGCACCGTTGGTGTAGATGAGATTATTCTCGCTATTTGCGACATATTGGTTGATGGCTGCGAGGCTATCAGCATCAAGAGAAGGAGCCCCATACCCCACTACAACAACATCATAACACTCCATCAAAACTTGGAGGTATCCAATATTGGTCACTCCACTTGGGATCATTCCTGTTAGACCAACTTCATTTAAAAAGCTCACCATACCAGAATGACTGATGCTGGTTAACCCTTCTGCATGGCTGATCGCATTGAAATTCGTGTCACTTATGGTGTGGACCGTGACATCATATTTGCTATCTACGAATTCATTTGCAGAGGTTCCATTGCCTAAAAATTTCATCATACTGGCATTACTCTCGATCGAGATTCCACCGGTACCATTGATTTGTAGGACGTTAAGGGCGTATTCTTCGATAGGCGTGATATAGGTAATCCCTTGTTCTGACGTTCCTTTTTGGGATTGACCCACTTCGCTCACAGCAAGCTTCCACGATACAGCTTGGTTGTAGTTTGCTTGAAGGGTGACATTTGCTGTGTAGGTCAAATCGGTTTGGAGATTGGAAGTGCTAACACTTGTGGAGGCACCGGATGCGCCAACGGTAACCGATAGCCCACCCACAATCTCGTTTACTTCGGAGAAAATCCCGTCAGTATCGGAGTCGATCAACAATTTCACTTGGTACCGTTTACCATCTGTATCGACGTGATTTTGGATTGAAAACTGAAATGTGAGGGTAGAACCGTTGTTACTTGGTGCAGCAGCGCTGTAAGCAACTGGGGAGGATTTTAGGCTAATCTCAGGTGTAGATCGATGCACCGAAGATTGAAGCGCTGCGATATTTTTCTCACTATAGGTCGCAGACTCAAGTGCATCTTGACGAATGACATTGGTATAGCTATAAATCGCATCAAACAATTTTGATAGATTACTTCCTGACTCTACGGTATTTGTGTTTCCTAATTTAATTGTGAGATTTTGTCCATCAGGGGCACAAAGATGTGGCGCAATAAGGATAGCACCCCCATTTTGAGCATAGGTTGCTAACTCTATTTGATTGCGTGCACTGATGTCGTTGATGGCTGAGCCGTCACTTTCACCGGTACTTGTATAAATCAGACCCTTCTTTGAGCCATTATTATACACACGATAGCTCATGTCAGCATCGCCACTACCATATACATCTTTTTCGGTACCTGTAGTAGCATTTAATCCACTGATATCACTACCGATATAGATGAGATCATAGGTCTCCTCAAGATCTGCAGTGTGTGACGTGAATTCTTGGGTAGACATTTTCACCACGTTGATGGTATCTTTTGTCACTCCGAGCCAACTTGTCAATGTTTCCCAAGGCACTTCGCCGTCGGCGACTGTACTACTGACCGGAAGGTCGTTATAAACCCCTGAAGTGCTCACACTAACGCTCGAACCGATGGGTCCAGGCTGAATTACCAAGACATCCACGGAGTCCTTCGCATCAATAGGTGCCTGAGTTTTGTAGAGCATGATGTGCCTTATCGATGTTGCGACACTGACATCATCAGAAATTTCACCTAAGCCATTCGCATTTCGCCAACTATTTTCAGCAGTGATTGCTGTATAAACATCATTAAATGGTGTGTTATCGGCTTTATATTCGCTCTCTGCGAAAGGATCATAAAAGCTTCTTGTAACAAGATTTCCTTGGGTGCCGACATCAAAGTATCCCACTTGAGTACTTTGAACAGCCATCTCCATGCCGTTTGTAGCATCGTTCACAGCATTATATAGGAAGACGCTACCGTAGACGCCGGAAGTACTAGTACTGCCAACTAGTCCCGTGAAAATATCTTCCACACCAAGGGTACCGCTTGAGGAACTGAGATTACGTAGAACGTTTTGATCGAGTACCACAGGAAGGGCCCCATCGAGATTTGTTTTTGTGCTACCAATTCCGACAGCAGAATTTAGAATTTCAGCGACCACTGCAGCAGAAATATCATTCGTGGAATCAAAGGATTTAAGACTTGCACCATTCCAGCTAAAGCCACTGGTGATGACCACTAGATCGGCATTTTGAACATCGGTTACTGTGACATGGTTTGGTACAAGCGTATTGACCTTGATATTTGGAAGGTCACCTTCGCTACTATCCCAATCCAAGACATATTGAGCAAACCAGTTACTATTAGAGTAGCCAGCCAACCAGATTTCGTCACTATATACATCGATTTTATCTGTATAACTCACGTCATCAAAATAATAGGAAGCATAGCTATTGGGACCCATATAGATATACTCATCTTTTAATTCACCAATGACTTCAGTATTAAAGTAGTTAGAGGTTCCCTCTGCTGCGAACACCATCTGACCTGACATTTCAAATTTATATCGGTCATCGAGTACCACGTGATTATAGCGTGATAGAGACTCATAGGAATAGGTACGAGAAGGGAAAATCTCACGATAGACAAATGGATCTTCATATCTTAATTCTTGTGAAGCAAGAATTCTTGCGCTAAAATCGGTCGAGGCACTACCGGCACTTTGCCACAGACTGGTGCCCATAATTGAATCTAGATACCCTTGCATGATGGTTTTACGCTCATCTGCAGACTTTTCTAAGTTAATATTAAGGTAGTCTGCCATATTAAATGGCTCGCCACCCTCGACATACCAACCGATGGCAGAAAGATAGGTATCAGGGGTTATCTCAAGAATATTGATGGTGTCTTTCGAGCGCAATAATTCGATACCAGTATAACTTGGGGCAGCATGGACTTTATTATCGCCCCATAAAATGGTGCCTCCTACCATACCTAGCATCATCGTAAAGCATAGAAAAAGCGCTACTATTCTTTTTTTCATATCAAGATACTCCCCTTTCAAAAACGGCAGATTGTCTGTGATTTAGACCATCGAGAACCGGACGGTCTTGTCTATAGAGTTGACAGGAAATTATGGAGTCGGAGTAGTCGTGACCGGAGGCGCCGAAGGATCTACTGCAAATTTCAACGTATTACGCAAGGTGATCTGTGCGTGGGTCGTGATAGCTTGACCTCGCTCTGTCACTGTCATGGATAGATCTAGATATTCAATCTCGTTATACTGATCTTGCGAGGTTGTAAATGTAAAATCGGTCACTCCATCGACGAGGACTTCAGGGTGCCCGACCTGAGATGTCATCTCAATTTTTCCAGTGGTCACGTCCCCAGTGGCGCTCACTGTGCGATCTGTGACATCTGTCAGATATTGAACATAAATAATTTCATCACCTTCGTGGTGGTAGCAGTGGACAATATCCTGTGTGACGCCGGGTTCCATGCTAGAACTAAATACATATAGGGTGTCATCTTTTAGCCATAAGGTGCCGTTAGCTTCTATCACAGCCTCCTTGATGTTGCTCATTGCAAGTTGGCTTTTTTGATCAAGCTCTACTGCAGCATTTACACTAGCAAAAGATTGGCTCGAAACAACCATAAATTGCAAGACAGAAGCAGATATGATTCCGAAGATAGCTATGGAAATAACCAATTCGAAGAGACTATAGCCACCATGATTTTGTTGTAATGAATTTTCATGAAATTGTTTCATATTGTTGCACCCTTTCTTAAAAGTCACTAGGATTCTGCAAATTCGATGGAAACTTTATCTAAGCCACTCGGCAGTGAAGTATCCACTGCATATGGTCCCTCCATGATGTAGTGCGCCCCTGTCTGAGATGGCATGACAACAGTGCGAACGGTACCAGAACCTGAAAAGCTGACATAATTACAGTACCCACCTGTTACCGCTCCAGATGCACCATTTGCAGCCTGGGTTAAGGTCTTAAATCCACCTGTATTACGGTTATAGGCAAGATAGAGTGGGCTTGAACCTAATGCAGTTCCACCATATGTCAGTGTGACATCTGTAGTTGCAAGCTCTTCTTTGACTACATGAAAACCACTTTCATAGTAATCCGCTACAAGTAGTCCTCCTTGCTTGCTTATCACAAGATAGCTATCCCCTTGTTTGGTCAAGGTTGCTTGTTTGCAACGAGTGAGGAGTGCATTGAGATCGCTTGCTGCAGTCTTAGCCATTGTAGATGGACGTATACTAAGAGAGATTCCTATCACTGACACAAGGCCCAGCATAATAGTCATCACGACCAACAATTCAATGAGTGTATAGCCTTTGTGATTCTGGTTTATTTTGCGCAGTTTCATCGGATTTCCTCCTTCATATTTTAGTGTCTTTCCCATTGATAATATGCGACTAGTGCATCAAGATCCCATCCATAGTTAATGGTTTCTTCCACGTCTTCCCCAGTAGAGCCACCTGTATTTCCAAAAACGCCTTCATTAAATAGATCTAGCATAGTGAACTCTAAGAATTCATCAGTATTGGGATTGTATACCACTGCAACTGCCTCTAATGCTTCTGCTAGGTATTCTTGGCTCGAGATAATAGAAGCTGATACGCTAACTGCTTCTGCGTACATAACTCCAGTAAAGGGCATCGAAATGGTTCCACCACGACCAACCACAAGCATGGTAAGATCAGCAGCGTAGTTTTCAGCTTGCACGTTAACACCTGCAATGGTTGCCATTCCCACAGGGACAGCATTAGACACAAAATCACCAGCTTCATTTCGTTCTTCTGAATAGAAGACAATTCCATGCTGGGTTGCAGGGCCGACCGTGTAGTTGCCACTTGCATCACGGATATAATCATAAGGTGGGGTAGCAGAACGTGCAGCCTGCGCGGTGCCATGCTGGAATATTGAGAAGCCAGTTGTGCCATCTCTTGTTTCAAATGTTTGGTACAGCACCTCAGAGTTTACCATAAATTCATAAGGATCATCGATGGGAATTCCGGTCGGAGTCACAGCAATATAGGTCAAGGGATCCATAGTTTGACAGAGGTTTTCATATTCTGTCATATAACTTGTTAAGTCCCCTGTACCCGTAGCAGCATTCACAACGATCATATCATTCTCAAAATGGAAGGTATTCCCTGCTGTAGCAGCCGATTGGATGATGCCGACTATATCCACGTAATCTTTGAAATTGTCGCCAAATTCGCCTCCGTGATAGGTAACATAATCTTGAAGATACTCGTTTCGTTTATCATCATCTTTGAATTTATAAAAGAAATACGAGATGGTTGATCCATTGGTGACCGGTTTGTACATTGTTTCAATTCCGGTCGCATAATATCCGATGGTTTTGTTTGACCATAGGGTATACTCGAGATTTATGGTAGCGTTTGCATTACCAGTCGCTAACACAGGGTTAGAGGTCTGGTTGGTAATGGCTTCATGTGGGATCAGGTATGCAAGCTGATCTGCAGGGGTTGCCATGGATTGACCCATCTCATATTCCGATGAGACCACAAAATCATCGCCACTCACCTCGATGAGTTGAATAAAGCTGTTGCCTGCCATGGTTAGTTCAAAATCTTCTCCGAAGGTTATGGTCGAACCGGTACCATTGAATAGAATGGAACTGCTATCAGCACCAGTGGAGCCACTGGCAAGTCCGAAATAGCGTCCATTAAGGTCTACCTCGTTGTTACCCTCAATGGTCATATCATGTAGAACAAAGGTATCTCCATTAAGTTCAACGTCCTTACCATTATTCACTGTGATACTACGAGACCAAAGTTGGGTATCGGAAGAGGTGATGAATTTACTGGACACGCTGGACAATGTAACCCCCTCACGATATCCTGCGTCGGTACCGTCGGAGTAGCGTGCCATAATACCATCTTCATCTGTCACGAGATATGTTTTGACCATGGAGTCACCAACCACAGCTCCTTCATGCCTGAAAACACCATCTGTGATATCGATTGCTCCTGTATAGATGTCACCGTAAACTGTAACAGGTCCTGAGCTGTGAGCTTTGACTTCGAGTAGTTCTTTGACGACAAGAGCATAGTTACCAAGGTTAAAGCTACTAGATTGTGCATTTCCAAGATAGGCAAATCGAGGTGTATTGATCATAATATCTGTACTGATATTGGTTTCCATGGAATCACTTTTATAGTTTAATGTGATTCCTTCGAGAATAATGTGGAGAATACCTTCGTAAGTGTTCTCAATAATATCAAGATCACCACTCGCAGTAACAGTAACTTGGTATTCCACTGGATTATAGCGAATGAAGTTTTTCATCACAGTAGGAGAGTAGCTCCCTGCCGTTGCAGAAGAGTTAATATCTATAAATGTAGACCCGCCCACTTTATAATCGGATAATTTTTGACAAAATCTTTCCGAAAAAGCAATCTGGAGTACACGTTCTTTCTCATCATCTGTTAATTGAACACCACTCGCTGGTGTGGCAGTATATAAGATATTAGAGTACTCTGCCATGACTTCTTTATACGCATTTTGCATAGCAACACCAACTGCCTCTTGAACTCCGACACGAAGTTGATCCATCAGTTCTTCTGCAGTGTAGAAGTTGCGAGTGCCAAGTCGTTCAATCTGTCGCATGAGAATGGAATTGTAACTTGAAAAGAGCACAGAAACCCCTAAGGTCGACACAAAGAAAATTGCTAAAATGACAAGTAGCATTGCTGCTCCTTGGTTGCTTTTTTGCATTTTTTGTACCATAAGTTTAATCATTTTGAAACATCCTCCTTCTGTCGGTTGTGGGTTAGGCCAGTTTGATGGTTTCGATTTCTAGTAATTCTTCTCTGTTACCCCTAGAATCAAAGGAATATAGGTTAACAGTAACGTCATAGACTCGATTATAGTCGTCCATTGTGACCATTTCTTCTAAAAAGTCTCCTGTATAAGCATAAGCACCTGGATTGGTTTCAAAGGTCGTCCAATCGAATAGCTCGTTGGTTGTATAATATTGAGTGAAACTGCCTGGTGGTAGTGGGGTAACAGTGGCCAAGTTTTCTTTCATATTTGTACGAACACTCGTGAGAATGGGCTCTGCCCCTGTTGTGGTACCGGTGTAGGATTCATGAAGAATAACTTTGCAGTCATATCCACTTTCTCCTTGGTTCGCAGTGTATCCCATTGGGGTTTTTCCTGGCGCACTCTCGTACTCTACTAAGAGTTGTTTGTTTAAAAGAACGTTTGCTTGCAGTACCTCTCCGTTATCTTTAGCTCGATTGCTCACCAAAATAGTCTCATCTAATTCATAAAACGGGAAGTAAGAGACCACTAATCCGAAAACTTCCGAGCCATCGTCTGGTATAGAGCTTGTAAAGCTAATCGCACCAGAAGTTTGCAGATTCGTGAGTGTGGCACTGGTACTAGTCACATTACCTGCGCCGTCTAATGTGGAGGTGGTATACTCAAACTGATAGTCGTATCGCACAGTAATCCCAATTCTAGAGGGGTCTCCCGTTATGATAACATTAAGTCGACGCTCCCCAGATTTCAGATTGTTCGTTGAAACAGTGGCTGAATCCAACGTATCGAGGAATGATTCAAATTTTTTGTAAGCAACGTAATCTGGATTTAGTGTAGGACCGTAAGATTGCAAAGAAATCGAATGGATTTTTGGCGCACTTGCAGCTCCGATATCGTTGATCGAAAGGAGTTCAGTCGATACACTAGTGCTGTCTAGCACTAAATCAGCAAAGAGATTATCGCCAAAATCTATGGTATATTCAATGATATCTGGGATTGGACCAGTCGCATCGATAACGGTTCCGATCGCATCCCCATTAATATCAAAAATATCGAGGTTTTTTTTCAAGTTTTCAGGTTTGTTGGCCTCAACCGCTTCAAGCACATTTTCCATCACTTGGGTGGCGCTACCATAATCCGAGGATTTAACCGTTGTTTCTGCTCCTATCACGAAGGATCTCATCAAAGGTAGAATCACAACCCCCAAAACGGCGACAGCACAGAGCAACTCTATCAAGGTAAAACCTTTATGTTTATTCTCTGCGTGAATCATAAAATCCTCTCCTTTCAAAATGGTGGTTCCTGCCCTAATTAACCTTCAGGTGATGATCCGTCTAAAATTGTACCAAATGGGTTAACGGTTCCAATATCGACGCTTGGGATGATGGTTGGGTCATAGACATACTCGCTTGTTGCGAGAAAGTATTTGTTGACAGCCATTTTACCGGTCAATTGCCCTGTGGTGGAATCATATGCGACGGTTACAGAGTTGACCACTGTGCGATACGGTTCACTGTGTGAGTAGTCTATCATTGATTTTAGCTGAGCATATGTGAAGTTTGCCGTTAAATTCACTGTGGTGGTATAAGCACTAACCGGAATCACTACATCAACGTCGTCAATGAAACGAGTCACAGAAAATTTATTTGTTGACTTTCCTTGAACAACTTCAAGAGATAGCACATCAATTCCGACATCAGTTTGCATGTTGTTTGCAAACATGATAAGGTCTTCACTTCGGACTTCTTGTGGGTATGCTTCCATGATGCTATCCACTAGAATTCTATTCTCTTCTGTGCTCGAGAGATAAACGTCAAGTTGTGCTTCATGTTCTTTCAGACGAGCAATCTCTGTCTTTTCGACCTCGATTTCAGCTTGCAAGATTAGCAACTCTTCTTCGAGAGGGGTTCTTACTAGCATATGCACAGCAAGGCATGTAATGATACTCAGAGTAAGGAGGATCATTGGAATTTGTTGTTTGCCAATTTTTTTCATATTGATTATCCTCCAGATACGGTATCAAGTTCTGCTTGATAAGGGTTGGTTCCGGCAACATATGGATTCACACCATAATTACAAACAATCGAGAAGGATGCATTCTCAATACCAAACTCATTTTCAACCATACTGATTGCGCTCACTTGTACCACTTGAATGCTTTCAAAGGTACGGAATTTACTCACTACAGTAGCAGCTGAAACGTAATCGGTAACCTCAATGTTCATACTAACAGCTGTTGGGCCACAAGTGGCAGAGAAAACCAAAATTTCAGAGGGCATTTTACGTTCGAATTCTGCGATGAAGTCGAGCAAATCTTCGTTGTAATTTTCTGTACTTTCCACAAAGGTTAGCATCGTGGCCATGGTCTCTTGATAGCCGACATAGGTGGCATGAATATCATCCAAATAAAGCAGTCTTTCTATCTCAAGTTTTGCTTCTTCAAGTTCGGTTTCGGCTTGCGCATGACGAGAATAAGCATCATATCCCCAGTAGGCAGCGAAAATAAATATCATAACGCCAAGAGCCGCAAAAAGAGCAGGGTCTGGTCCATTTCCCTTGTCTTTTTTTGCAACTTTTTTACTTCCTGTGAAGTCTGTAAAGGTGACTTTAGAGATACCAGCACCCATAGTACAGATGAAATGTCCGATACTAATGCCAATATTTTTATATTGCATCGCAGCGCTGAGTTGGGTGACATCCTGAGTTGTGATACCTGTGGTATCCTCAACCATTTCTTGCAAACCATATAGTTTACCACAGCTACCTGCAAAGACGATACGAGAAATATTTCCAGATTTATTGGTATTAAAGTAATCGATACTACGAGAAATACCACCTACGATACGGCTAAATAGGGATGAAATGTCCTCTTCATCCATTTTCCCTTGCAAGTACATACTCGCATCAGGTCCACTGAGTTGGTTAACAGCCTCAAGATAGCCGATAGACTCGGGGAGAGAGTCAATATAAGCACGTAAAAAGTCGTCGCCACCAAAGGAGAGTGCACGTTGAAGCAGCAACTCTTTTCCTTGCATAAATGTGAGATAGGTACCACTACAGTTAACATTAACAAACGCAGTGATATCAGCTTGGGAAATGTAATTAACCCCATCAACCATGCTATTGCAAGAAGCATCCAGTCCACGCAACCTAAGTTTTGTAATGGTAATGACCTCTGTGTAGCTTGTGATGAGGGAATTTGGCATAGCAAGGACTAGAACGTTTGTAAATTTCTCGTCCCCTTTTTTCTGGCGCATCATAACACGGAATTTAATGGTGTATTTATTAAGATCCACTGGGAAATATTCCGAGGAGTTACTCTTAATTACGTCTGCAATTTTACCATCGCTAAGCAAAGGCATCTTCACTTCACGGGTAGCAACACGGTTTGATACCACAGTAAAGAGAACATCCTTAATTTTTTTGCATCCATTGGAGTCGAGCTGTTCCATAAGAATTTCGCTGAAAGCTTCGGTTTTTAGGATGGTTCCATCTTGGACCATTCCAGGAGGTATTTCAAACATGAAAAACTTTTCAGGTTTTCTTTTTTCAAGTGGTCCATCTGCGACACAGACTTTCACTAAATATTCATCAACTTCAATGATCATTGTCTTCTTTGACATAATTTTTGTTCTCCTTAACAAATGCGAGTTTTATGATATAAAGAGCAAAAAATACCAAGTTAAAATGGGGATTCCCCACAACGTGGCGATGTATACCCCAGCAGCGAGGTAAGGGCCAAGCGCTAATTGATTATCTGCATTGAAAAATTTCATACGAATTAAGTGAAGCACCGAGCCTAAGCCACACCCGATTAGAAATCCTAATAAAATAAATCTACCACCAATTAACAGACCACAGGTCGCCATTAACTTGACATCTCCAAATCCAATCCCTTTGCCATCTGTGATGATAAATAGAAGGAAAAGTGGGGCGCTGACTAGTAACATGCCGATGAAATACTCTTCAAACTCTGATAAATTGAGCAATACTGTGATCACTGCAACCACTAAAATCACCCGATTGAGTTCTGGTTGAATGACCATTGTGCGAGCGTCGATAACTGAAATTGCGAGGAGCATGGAGACTGCAATGACAAAGCAGACTGTGGTATAGGAAAACCCTAATCTCCAGAACGCTATCAGCCAAAGGACACTGTTCGCAAATTCGATCAGTGGATATTGCTTTGAAATTGGGGTGCTACAGCCACGACACTTGCCACGTTGAATCAAAAAACTGAAAATTGGCACCAATTCATACCAATGTAACTGTTTTTCACAAACAGGGCAGTGAGAGGCATCGAATACAACATCTTCTCCCTTTGGAAGACGTAAAATAAGGACATTTAGAAAACTTCCCACTAAAACGCCAAAAATCCCTACAGCAAGATATAAAAGAATATTCATTTTGATCTCCCGTTCATTTTGGATATTTAGTCTACAAATTCGAGGTCGAGCACCTCAGCCCATTCGTCTGGTGTCACTGTGAAATGCATTCCTTCATGATCATAATACACTCCAAAGACTGGCCCCTCTCCCATCTCGTGCGCCCAATGGGATTCAATGGTAGGTAGCATCTCTAAACCACTTAATGTATTTCCGAGTTCGTTTTCAAGCAAGGGAAAATTTCCGACAGGACTCAAAAATTCAAGATTCCCATCAAAATTCCAACGAAGTTTAACATTTCCTTGATCTTTAATCTCCTGATTGATCTTTTCACTAATATACACAGAATTCGCAATGACGTTGATTATGTAGGTGCCATTATAAATATCTGCACCTTTCCGGCTATAATCGACGTATCGAATGAGTGAAATCATGAAAAGAGTTGTAAGAGAGACGAGCATAACCACCACAATCATCAATTCAGCAAGCGTGAATCCATCATTCGGGTGGGTGGTGAGCATTTTATTTAGTCGAGTATTCGGTTGTTGCATGCGTCACCCCTTTAGGTCATTGCGCTGGTTGTATACCAGTAGAGTTAGTGTGAACCAAGCACCGATTGGAGACCCAACCGGTGCTTGGTAATAATTGCTTATCTTTTATAAGCTATGATTAGGTAGTTTCGAGGTTAAGAGCAGCAGCCCAATCAGCATTATTC
>JAWXUK010000039.1:0-14060 GCA_044432785.1 Eubacteriales bacterium
AAAACCTAGCACTTGATATGGACTTAACTCACCTTGTAGCTTATCACTTGGAGTATAGTCGCTATCTTGTATAGAGTGACGTAATCCGAGATCGCCTCTCAAACTTCGATGCCATCTCGGATTACGTCACTCTATCCGGCAAAAAATCCGACTTCGAGCGCACCGAACTGGTCAAAGAAAAAACAGGGGTCAAGCTCGAAGGGGTCATGGCAATCAACCCTGTCAATGGCAAAGAGATCCCCATCTTCATCTCGGATTACGTTCTGGTTTCCTATGGAACAGGAGCCATCATGGCTGTCCCAGCCCATGATGGACGTGACTACGAATTCGCCCAAAAATTCGGTTGCGACATCGTCGAAGTGGTAGCAGGGGGAGACATCTCCACCGAAGCCTACACCACCAAGGACGACTCTGCCAAAATGATCAACTCCGGCTTCCTCGATGGCAAAACCGTCAAAACTGCCATCGCAGACATGTCCGAATGGCTCGAATCCGAGAAAATCGGTCGCAAAACCGTCAATTTCAAGCTCCGTGATTGGGTCTTCTCTCGCCAACGTTACTGGGGGGAACCCATCCCACTGGTTCACTGCGAGAAATGTGGTTGGGTAGCAATCCCCGAGAGCGAGCTCCCCTTGGTCCTCCCCGAAGTGGAATCCTACGAGCCCACCGACACAGGGGAATCCCCCCTCGCCCCTATGACCGATTGGGTCAACACCACTTGCCCCACCTGTGGAGGCAAGGCACACCGTGAAACCGATACCATGCCTCAATGGGCAGGTTCCTCTTGGTACTTCCTACGCTATATGGACCCCGATAATTCCACTGCCCTCGCAAGCCGTGAAGCAATGGACTACTGGTCTCCCGTGGACTGGTATAATGGTGGCATGGAGCACACCACCCTCCACCTCCTCTACTCCCGTTTCTGGCACAAATTCCTCTACGACATCGGGGTGGTCCCCACCGTCGAACCTTACCAAAAACGTTCCAGTCACGGCATGATTTTGGGAGAAGGTGGCGAAAAGATGTCCAAATCCCGTGGAAATGTCATAAACCCCACCGACATCATCGAAAAATTCGGTGCCGACACCATGCGTTGCTATATCATGTTCATCGGCGACTTCGAAAAGGCTGCTGCATGGTCGGATAATGGTGTCAACGGCTGTAAACGTTTCCTCGATCGTGTCTGGAAACTCGCCGAAAAGGAACACACAGGTGACACCCACACCGAAATCAACCAATCAGCAATCCACAAGGCAATCAAAAAGGTTGCCGACGACATCGAAGCCATGAAATTCAACACAGCCATCGCCACCTTAATGGCACTGGTCAACGACTACTACGCAAATGGCGCCTCCAAGGAAGATATGAAGACCCTCTTCATCCTCCTCTCCCCCTTCGCCCCCCACCTTTGCGAAGAGCAATGGGAAAAATACGGCTTCGACGGCTCTGTCACTGCTCAGCCTTGGCCAGAATACGACGAGAGCAAAACCATCTCAGCCACCACCCCCATGGGTGTCCAAGTGGGTGGCAAGCTCAAAGCCGACATCGTGGTCCCAACCGACGCCACCGACGAGCAAATCGTGGCAATCGCCCTCGAAGATGCACGGATTGTGAAGCTCTCCGACGGTATGACACTGGTCAAATCCATCGTGGTGCGTGGCAGACTGGTCAACCTCATCTTCAAACCAAACTAGCCCCCCATCACAAGCCGAAAAAATCTTGTATTTCTCAAAAAAATTCCCAAGAAACACTTGACAATCCACCCATCTTGTCATATAATAGTATAGTCAAAGCCTTATGCTTATGACCCTTATGTGGTTTTTACCACAACGGAGGGAGGGAAAGATAGATGTCAGAAGTCCGTTTAAGAGAAAACGAATCTCTTGAGAGTGCACTCAAACGTTTTAAACGTAGCTGTGTGAAATCAGGTGTGCTTGCAGAGGTGCGCAAACGTGAGCACTACGAAAGCCCCAGTGTCAAACGTCGCAAAAAATCTGAGGCAGCTCGCAAAAACAAAAAGAAAAATTATTAAGGAATGCCTCCACCCGTTGGGTCTGCTTCCTACAAAATCCCCTCACTTGATCCATTCAGGTGGGGGATTTTTCTTGACATTTTCAAAATTTTCGCATATACTATAGAGAAGGATTCTCGAAGGCAGAACCCTTCAACTACAATTTTTTAAGGAGTCATTATTATGTGGACATTTATTCGTCAAACCCCAACCCTAATCTTTCTCGGAGGGGCTGCAGTGGGTGCTTTCGGACTAAAAATACTCAAATCTGATGCCGTGCACAACGTCGCTGTGGCAACCCTTGCAAAAGGCTACCAAATCAAAGATATCGTCATGGAAGAGGCAAACAACCTCCGTCAAGAAGCCGAGGACATCTGCGCCGAAGCCAAAGCAAAAAGCGAGTGTTGTTGCGAAACCTGCGAATGTGTCGAGGAAACCGATGAAGTTTAATGTGGTCACCCACCAAGCAGGGCGAATTCGCCTTCGCATGGGAAAACACCACTTCACCAAAGAGCAAGGCTACGCACTCTCTGCCTTGCTCTCTTCCATTGAAGGGGTCACCGAGGCAACCACCTGCCACCATAACGGCAGTGTCCTCGTCCTATTCACCTCCCCCACCGTCCCCGACCTGGTCTGCGAAAGGGTCTCATCCCTCTCCATCTGCGACCTCAACATCCCCCTCCCCGAGGACTTCCAAGTGCAAATACAAGAGGACCAATTCAAAACCGACATCATGGGACTGGTGGCAACCCACTACCTGATCCGTTGGTTCTGCCCCCTCCCCTTGCGCAACCTACGCACCTATCTCAAGAGCATCCCCCTCATCAAAGCAGGGCTAATCGCCCTCACCGAGATGCGCACCTCGGTCGAGCTCCTCGATGCCACTGCCATCACGGCATCCCTCTACCAAAAGGACTTTACCACTGCCTCCTCCACCATTTTCCTGCTCAAACTCTCGGATCTATTGCTGGAATACTCCAATCTCCGAGCCAAAAACCAGCTGGCAAAAAGTTTGGTGATCAAAACCACCGACGTGTGGCTTATCACCCCAGAGGGCGAGGTATCCCTCCCCATTTCAAACCTCCAAGTGGGTGACACCATCCGTGTGCGCAAGGGTAGTTGCATCCCTGTAGATGGCACTGTGATCAGTGGCGAAGGCATGGTCAACGAGTCCACCATGACAGGGGAACCCCTCCCGGTTCACAAGCATAACGACTCCACTGTCTTCGCCGGTACCATCCTCGAAGAGGGGGAGCTCGACCTCACGGTCCGTACCCTCGGAGGGAACACACGGATCGCCGGTATCCTACAAATGATCGAAGAGGGCGAGGAACTCAAGGCACACATTCAGGGCAAAGCCGAGCGCCTCGCCGACCAAATCGTCCCGATCAGCTTCGGACTCTCCCTCCTCACCCTCGCCATCTCACGCAACCTCCCACGAGCACTCTCGGTACTCATGGTAGATTTCTCCTGCGCCATCAAGCTCACCACCCCCATAGCCGTCATCTCGGCACTACGTGAGGGCGCTCAAAAGAAAATCGTGGTCAAAGGTGGAAAATACCTCGAGCTACTCTCACAAGTAGACACCGTGGTCTTTGATAAAACAGGAACCCTCACCAATGCCACCCCAAAAATCTCCAAAATCCTCCCCATCTCCCCCGACTACTCGGAGGAGGAGGTGCTTAAAATCGCTGCCTGTTTAGAGGAACACTTCCCTCACAGCGTTGCAGCCTCCATCGTCGCAGAGGCAGAGGAGCGAGGTATCCCCCACCCCGAAACCCACGAAAAGGTGGAATATATCGTAGCCCATGGCATCGCTACAAGCTTCAACGGGGTGCGCTCCCTCATTGGTAGCCGACATTTCGTCTTCGAGGACGAGCAAATCCCCTACCCCTCCGAAAAAGATCAATGGCTCAGCGCCGAAATCGGCAGCGACAGTGCTGTCTACCTCGCCGTAAATGGCGCCCTCGTCGGTGTCATCTGCATAAACGACCCCCCTCGTGCCGAAGCCAAAGAGGCAATCGCCCAGCTCCGAGCAAACGGTATCCAATCCATCGTCATGATCACAGGGGACGGCGAATCCACAGCCAAAGAAATTAGCAACCAACTCGGCATCGATCGTTATTTCGCCTCGGTTCTGCCCGACGAAAAAGCCAACCTCATCCAAGGGATGAAGGACGAAGGTAAGCTAGTTATGATGGTGGGAGACGGTCTAAACGACGCCCCAGCCCTCAGTTGTGCCAACGTCTCTGTTACGTTGCAGGGCTCCTCCGATCTCGCGCGAGAGGTCTCGGACATCGCAATTCTATCCCACAACCTCCTCGATATTCTCGAGGCACGCAAACTCGCAACCGGCATGATGGAAAAAATATCCAATCATTACGGATTTATCTTGGGATTCAACTCCCTACTCATCGGGCTCGGCATCTTTGGGATCACCACAGCAGCGCAAAATGCGTGGATGCACAACATTTCCACGGTCTCCCTCGCCGCCTACGCCACCCGACCTATCTTACCAGAGAGGAGCGACACAGATGAAACAGCATAAATTTTGGGCAGGGGTCGCCCTATTCGCCATGTTCATGTGCATGTGGACAGGTAAAAATCACAAATAACACAAAAAATCACCCTTCTAACCTTAGATGGGTGATTTTTTCGTCCCAACTGAGATTACAATTCTTTGCAGTCCTTTTTCTGTATATTTCAAATTCCCAACAAAAAGAGCGACCTCGCACCATCTACGAAGTCGCTCGTTTTTCATCCTTTATCAGCGAGGAATTTACCAAATTTCATATCTTCGGCCTTGATATGTGCCATCAACCAATTTCCGATATTTTGGTTGATTTCTCCGACTAAAACGACAGAAGCCCCCTCAGCGAGGAACTTTTTCTCAATTTTATCCACCGATTGATTGAAGAGGACATGGAGTTGTTTGTGTCTCAAATAATCAGGATAGCCGCTCTCCTTGAGCAAATTTTCTTCATGATCAAAATGGGTGGCAGTGTAACTTTTCAAAAATTCCAAAGTATTCAGAATCTCGCTTCGCCCCTTACCTTGACTGCACGCCTCCAAAAAAGCGTTGATCTTCGCAAATAATTCCTTATGCTCACTATCAATGAGGTCATTCCCTGTTTCGATCTCTTTTGTCCATATAATTGCCATTTTTCTGTCTCCTTATGTTGAAATTATCATTTTTCGTCTTGATTCGCTCGCAGAACACTCTGTCACGAATCTCCTTGATTTATTCCCTACTCCCATATTCAGGAAGCTTTCGCTATTTAATCGAGAATTATTCTCATTTATATTATAACAAATCCCTCTCCTCTAAATATGAATAAATTGTAAACATTTTCTCAATTCTACCTCTCAAAAAGAATTTACTTCCTCAGGACGACACTTCCCCATCAAAGACCTTTCGTAATTTCTCAAGAGACTTCTTCTCAATCCGTGAGATATAAGAGCGTGAAACCCCACAAATCTCTGCAATTTCCCGTTGGGTACAAGGAATTTCATTATCCAATCCATAGCGCAAAGTAATGATCTTCTTCTCCCGAGAATCTAAACAGCTATCCACGCACCTTCGCACCTTCACACGAGCATCCCTCGTATCAAGATCCTCGAGCATGGTATCCTCCACAGCGATGACATCCATGAGGGAGAGCGACCCACCCTCATCGCTCCCGTCCAGCGCATCCGAAAGGGAAACGTCCCCTTGCGACTTACGCAGCGACCGAAAGTGCATTAGGATTTCATTTGCTATTCTCGCCTAATGGCTCACATGAATTGTTGACATTTTCGCTAGAATATGGGATAAATGCCAACACATCCTCCTTGTTTTCCGAACCATAGAGGAACAGGTGGACGTTTTCCCCGTCCCAGTAGACTTGAGTGATGAAGGATTTTAGGGCGAGGCGTTTCTGCTCTACGGACATGGTTTCGAAGGTGTCGCCGAAGTTTTTCAGCAGGTCTCGGAGGAGGTCAAACTCGATATCCGACAGGGCGTGCTCCTTGTTCATATCGACGAGTGCCGTGATATTTTGTTTCAAGATTTGGCATTTTTCTCCCAGAATTCGAATTTCACTTAGGAGGTATTCCTCCGAAGCCGTGCCAGCCACTTTCCCCAAAGAGGACATCATCCCTTTCAGCTCTGCCTCTGATTGAGCTAGATTATTTTCCAGATTTTGTAACTCGTCCGTGTTGGTGAGTTTTTTGGATTTTAGTAGATTTTGTGCTGTTTCCAGCTCCTCCAGAAAAGCAGATGGGTCTTCAGATAGTTTCTTGATTTCTTGACAGATAAGAGCATCTAAAGTGTTGCCGTTGGGATTTTTCATCTGGCACTTTTCGCTCTTTGATTTTTCCTTGGTGCTACATAAATAATGATAGAGGTATTCCCCCTCTGCATTTTTCCGTGAGGTCAGTTTAGGACGCATATAGTCCCCACAATCATTACAACGAATCAAGCCAGAGAGAAGCGCCACATGGCTGCGAGGTTTTCGATAAGCCTTATTGCTGTTTTCAGCCAGACGATTTTGAACCTCCACCCAAGTTTTGCCGTCGATCATGCCCTCATGCTTCCCCACAGCAATAATCCAGTCAGACATATCACGGGTTTTGTTGGTTTTACCACGTTTTTGCTCGGTTTTGTTGTAAACCATCATACCAGATTTGCCATCGAAGTCCGATTCTTGGGCGAATAGATCTACCTCCTGTTTTTGGAAATACTCATAAGCCACAGGGTCAGCCATGAGGTACACAGGATTTTCCAGAATATTTTTGATGGCAAAACGAGTGAAATCGTTGTTTCGCTTGGTTTTGATGCCGTGGTTGATCAGGTAGGTTTCCGTTTTGGTGAGGGAATTTGTTTCTAAAAACTTGTCATAAACCTGCCGAACTAGGGCAATTTCTTGAGGAATTTGGGTCAGCTTGAATGCCTTACGTTCTTTTCCGTCCACAGTAATTTTAGAGATTTCTTCAGATTTGTAGCCAGTGGGAGAAGTACCACCCAACCAACGACCAGTTTTTGCCAGCTCGTGCATATTGTCACGAATTCGCTCTGCAATGGTTTCCCGTTCTAGTTGGGAGAACACAGAAGCAATGTACATCATGGCTCGTCCCATGGGGGAAGATGTGTCGAATTGTTCTTTGATCGAGATAAAATCAACTTTTAGGTCGTTTAATTCCTCAATAAGTGTTGCAAAGTCCCCAATATTACGGCTCACCCTGTCAAGGCGATAGCACACAATCTGAGAAAGTTTATCCGATTTCGCCAGATTCATCATCTCCTGAAATTTAGGACGATCGAGATGCCCCCCCGAAAATCCCTCATCCTCGAAAATTACGATGTTTTCAGCAGAAATATCAGGTAAATGAGAGGAAATATACTGTTTACATAACTCGATTTGGTTATCAATGGATTCCCCCTTGCCTGTGAATTTCGATTTACGAGAGTAGATGGCAATCTGTTTCATGCTTGTCATGTGGATCTCTCCTTTAGCGAGATTTATTCTATTGTAACATGACGGACTTCAGAATACAAGAAAAATGTTTTATCAATTTGCCAACCTCGATGCACTGTTCTTCCTCCCCTTACTCGTTCGTGTGAACCTAGTGTGAGGATTTTCTTTGAAATATTTCGCTGTTGTGAACACAAAACCATACATTTGACTCAAGAAGATAATCACGCAACCATAAAGAATCGCACTACCATCAAAGTTGATCTGTGCACCCAATGGGATACAAAAATCAGCGATGTAAGAAGGAACACCAAACTTTTTCTCGGCACATTTGACACTGTTTGGAATATTTGCGACACTAGAACAGGTAGCTAGGGTGAATGTCCAAACTTCAGAGCTATCTTTCAAGAATTTAATAGGCGAAACTCCCGCAGTGAACCACAATACAGTGCAATAGACCAGAAGCATTTACGCTTTGCAATCCCTTAATAATCCCTGCTTTGTACTCTTCGTTTTCACTCCCGATAATAGAGGCACCTAACATGATCGAAATCACACCTGCCAAACGCTTGGCATCTCGAGTGCCGTAAAGTACTACTTCAGGGATTTTGACCAGCTCATCGATCATGTACTGGGTCAGTTCTGCAATCCGTTCTTGGACGGTCTCTAAGCCAATTTCAGTAAGGGTATCCACTGCCACACCTAGCCCTATCACACCAGCAGTATTGAGAACACCTTCCTCAAATTTCAAAGGTGCAGTGTTCAGAGTGATGGTCCCCTCATTCACCACGTTGCCAGCACGACTACCAATATTCATTGGAGACATCATGTCTGCATGGTCTTTTTTCAAATAGAGTGCCCCTGTTCCTTGGGGACCCATAATACTTTTTCTCCCACAGATGGTCATGAAATCACATTGAGATTTTTGCACATCCATAGGAATTCTACCACCGGCTTGAGCTGCATCGATCATATCCTAGAAGAAATATAACAAAGGAGAACCCGTCTATCATGTTTCGATATGCAGAATATATATACGCAGTACACAAGGAGCAAAGTTTCAGTAAAGCAGCAACGACTCTATTTATTTCCCAGTCTTCCCTTAGTATCACCATCAAAAAGGTAGAGGAGCGAATCGGCACGGCAGTGTTCAATCGACGGACAAATCCCATCACTCTCACAGAATTTGGAAAGAAATACTTAGAAGCTTTAGAAGAATACAGGCAAATTCAGAATCGATTGGATAACTATGTCTATGATCTCAACCAGATGCGTAACGGACATATTTCCATCGGCGCAGCGAATTTCAACGCTACCTATCTATTGCCAGTGGCTGTCAAAGCCTTTCACGAAAAATTTCCTAGTGTAACCATAGACATTCACGAAAGTGCAACAGCAGATCTCTATAAAAAGATGGAACGTGGGGCAATCGACCTTTTATTTTCCCAAGCAAATATATCCCCACATATTGCGCTAGAACTAGATCAGGCCTCCACGGCCTACCGTTTGGCTTGCCTTGGTGTAGGCGCAACCTTTGTCACAACTTTGATGATTAAAAAAATGTTAAATCCAACAGATGTTGTATTTTATCTGTTAGACAGCCCTCAAACGGCCCAGACAAGCTATGCATATTCTCTCAAAGATGGCATTTTCACAAGGTCAATGGAGGAATTCATCAAGATAGCACGACAAACCATCCCCGAAACATTATAAGGAAATCTGCTACCATGAAGTACTCATGTGAAGAAGATGATTTGCAAGGTAAGATACATGCATCGAGTGTTGCACACCCATCTTTTTCATACGAAAGCTCTTCTAGGGGTTTCACAACATAGATAGACCACAACAACAAATCTCAAACAAAAGAGAGTAACCACCCTAGCGTGGCTACTCTCTTTTCACGTCTAGACTCCACCAAATATTCCCCAAACTCCTCATTTTAGAATTGTACTTGTTTCTATCCAAGGGTGCAACAACTCTATCAGATGGAAATGATATAGATCGCTAAATTACGGCATAATCACAACAAAGTAAAATAGACTAGTATAAAAGGAGGTCTGCCCTTGAAAGTCTATACTTATCATCCCAAAAATGTGGAACGAAAAGAGGAATTAGCAAAACGTGTGGCAGAGGTCCATGCAAAGGTGGTGGTAGATTATGTGAAAAATTTACCATTAAACCCAAAGGAGCAAAAGCTTTTGCTTCAGAAAATAATAGATATAAATATGGGGGAAATACTTGGAGCTTGCATAAAATAACAGAAATAATCAATTATCTTTCGAATGGTGTTCCACGCAAAAGTTTCATTAGCTTCATATTCTTTTTTCAACAATATTCCATGACAAATCCGAAAGAACTAAAATCCTTGTCAATAATCTCGAAATATTGGCTATCCATAAAGGGTTTTTCAAAATAGCCGAGAATATCCTGTTTTTTTAGAAAGATATGCCAGAAAATCCCTAACTATCTTTGTTGATTTCATCAATATACAGGGTGGATTTTTCATGTTAGAATAAGGGTATAAGTGGCAGTGGCGTGGCCTTGGCCCCCCTGCCTATCATGATTCCTATTGGAGATCTCATTGGTATTACCAATATCATCACCCCTACCTCAGGGGGCTCATATAAAAGTAGGAATCAGACCAAGAAAATAGGCGAAAGAGGTGCTTCTTATGGCTAAAAATCCCATTGAAGATCTGTATCAAGCGAATGCCATGGACTATGGGCAGGAAATTAACGAGAAACTGGATATATTGGGGGAGCATTCTGCCGTGGGAGAGGGGGTTACCCGAATTTATCTCACGCCAGAGCATCGCTCTGCTCTGGATTTGCTCCAAGTTTGGATGGAAGAAGCAGGCTTCACCACCACCCTAGACCAGGCAGGGAACCTGATTGGGGAATATCACCCTTACCCTGACAGAAAAACCCTGGTGATGGGCTCTCACCAGGATACGGTGCACAATGGTGGGAAATACGACGGAGCTCTGGGAATTGTTTTGCCTCTGGTCTGCGCCGGAAGACTGATCTCTCGAGAAGAGCTACCTTGCAACCTGACCCTGATTGCCTTTGGGGACGAGGAGGGGGTGCGATTCAAAACCACCTTTCTGGGTAGCATGGCCTATAACGGGCATCTGTCCCAGACCCTCCTAGAACGTCGAGATGATACTGGTCAGAGCTTGGCAGAGGCACTGACTGCCTTTGGCTGTGATCCTCATCAGGTGAACAATTCCAGACCAAGCGCTGGGGATGGATACGTGGAGATACACATCGAGCAGGGGCCAGTGTTAGAGGAGGAAGATCTACCAGTAGGCATTGTCACCGCCATTCAAAGCTCCTCGCTCTATCAAGTGACTCTAACAGGGCTGGCAGGCCATGCAGGCACAGTGCCTATGGCCTATCGTCAGGACCCTGTGGCAACTATGGCAGAAGCCCTGGTGGCTCTGCGAACTTTGGCACTTTCCGGTACTAATTTGGTGGCCACAGTGGGGGAAATCACCGTAAGACCTGGGTCGGTGAACGTGATTCCTGGGGAAGTTTGTTTCACCATCGACATTCGCTCTCCCGAAGAAAAGGTCATTGCTGAAACCATGGCAACCTGGGAAGGAGCGCTCGAGGAGATTTGTGGGGAGCAAGGCACTCGGTACCAAGTGAAACAGGTGAACGCCATTCCTGCTACCTTCTGCGACCAGGAAATGATCTCCCTCCTGACAGAGGCCTGCAAAGAGGCTGGCTTTCCCCCATATTACCTGGCCAGTGGAGCAGGGCACGATACCCAAGAGATGAAATCGGTTCTGCCTGTTGCCATGCTTTTTGTACGGAATCGGAAGGGAATCAGCCACAATCCCCAGGAATTTGTTTCGGTGGAAGACATGGAAAGGGCCGCCCAAGTTGTGACAAATCTGATGAGGAACTATCACTGACCTTGGACTAGTTCAATGTTTTGAGAGACGGAGACACCTTCTGGAACATAGTAATCCAGCCACGATTTGGTGGCTGGATTTTTCACTTGTATGATCGGTGATTTTGAACTATTCTAAAAAGAAATAGTAGCTATGATGTGCAAATCTCTCTTTTCTCATCCCTTTTATCTCTATAAAACAAATCAAGTGTTTTCTCATACACACTTTGATTGAAACCAATCATCAAGATAGTTCCCCTTAAATTCACGTTATATATCCAATATATTGCAAAATTTCCTGCTCTAATTGAGTATCCTTCAATTTTCTCGCAAGTTCGAGAGCCTGTGTATAACAGTGCATCGCCTTAGAGAAATCCCTCAAATTATAATAAGTAATGCCTACATTAAAGAGAGAATTTGCACTTTTCCTATGAGTTTCACCATACTTCTCCACGTGAGATCCCCAAATTTCTTCGTAAAACTTCAATGCCATCCTATATTCTTTCATTTCGTTATAAGTATAGGCGATGTTGCTTAGGGTTACGATGGTGTCATCATGAAGTTCCCCCAAAGTATCCATACGAATTTCCAAGGTTTTTGCGTAAAGTTTGTGGGTGGTTGCATAATCCTTCATTTGACTATACACAAATGCCAAGTTGTTATAACTCTGTGCTGTGGCAGGGTGGAACTCACCGTAAAGATTATGACGAATTTCGAGGACTTTTTTATGACACGCAATGGCTTCATTATAATGTGCATGGTCACAGAGGTAGGTTGCGATATTATTGCAAATGGTCGCCCCTTGTTCTGTTTTAATATCACCTAATCGCTCATAAGCCTTCATATAATACTCGTAAGTTTGCCTAGAATCCTGTGATTTTTGATAGATTTGCCCCATGCGATTATAAATGTTTAGCATTTTATCCACGTTATCAGATTCTAGTTCCACTATTTTATGATATATGTCCAGCGCCTTTGTATATTGATTTGCATTGTAGCAATCATCAGCAAAATTTTTCATACAATCAAACACTTGGATACTTTTATCGCCAAAGCACTCTATCGTGCTGTCCAATGTTTTTTGATAAATTTCTTGTGCATCCTCCCACTGATTGAGGTTAAGGAGAACAAAAAACAAATGTTGATCCGATCTTTGGGTACGTTCATCCTCTAATCCTAGTACCTCTTCAAAAATAGTGCGAGCCTCTTGTTCCATTTCATAAGCAAGCTGAAATTCTTGCATATTGACGTAAAGACTGGATAAAAAAGAATAAATTTGCGCTGTTTCGAGATGATCGCCCAGTTCTTCGATACTTTGGGTCAATGCCTTTTCAAGGAATTCTAACGATTTACCATGCTCCCCCAAGATTCCATATAGATTCCCCATATAAGAGAGAAGTTTGTTCCCTTCTCGACTATCTTCTAAGTCGAGTTCTTCTAAGATTTCCAAAGCCTTTCCGTAATAGGAAAGTGCCATATCATATTGCAACATATTTTCGCAAATAACGGCAATATTTCGACAAGCGACTGAAATTTCCTCATGGTCAGAGCCATGAATTTCTTCTTTGATTTTTAGGGATTTTTGGTAGTATTCCAAGGCTTCTTTGAATTTTCTTGAACCATTGCAAGCAAAGGCTTGTTCGTCGTAATATTCGGCTTGTTCTAAGGAATTATTGTTCATGATAACCTCTTTCCATCACATAAGCCCCCATTGAGAAACACGACCATCCACCAAGTTTTTCATCTCCAACACCTCTTTATTCGGGATATAAAACCCTAAATAAGGCGTAGACTCCCGATCAGTCGAGGTACAAACCAAAAGATAATAGGTGGACTTAGACACGATTTCTCGCTCAAGATCCAAGGGGAAATGTCGGAAATCTCCATCGTTTTCTTGCTCGTACATTCCATACCGAATCGAGGTTTCTGCCCCTAAAATATAACCATACTGACACCACTTCACATACTGAGATTGCTCCTCATTGGTCGAGCCATAGTGCTCCATCTCGTGAAAAGCATCCTCTCCAGAAAACACCTCATAAGTTCCAGATTCAGATCCACTTTCGTTATTTTCTGCATTAACATAGTGAATATATGTGCCATCTGGGTTCAAAACAAGTTGCGATCCATCATAAGAACTGATAAATTGTTGACCCGTTAAAAAGTCCTTATTTTCATGGTTGGAGGTCAAGGATTGGAAGATGGTTTCCACCAGTTCTTGGGAGTTTTTTTCATCCTCGGAAGCACCCAGAATTTCGGTCAATAAATTTTCCTCTGGAATGGTCAAAATCCGAACCGTGAAGTAGATAGACTCGTGACGCAAAAGAAGGTCACCGTAGAATCCCGATAGGTTTCCAAGGGTAAAAGGGATAAGATTTTCTGAATTTGTTGCCGAAATCACCTCATATACATCGGTATAGGTTTTAGACATCGCCGAAAAACCAGTTGCAACATCCCCTAATTGCACAATAGGTTGAAATCCCACCATCCCATCGCTACTCTGAAACATGTCCCCCTCACCAAGAGAGAAACCCTCTGGTACGGAAAAGGTGAAAGTTCCTCCCTGCGTGGTGTGCTGAGCTAAATTATCAGAGATTTCCTCCTCTATTGTCGGGCTTGAGAGGGTTTCCCAATCCTCTGCGAGGTGGGTTCCCTCATCTCGAGTAGCAAAATAGTAGTCCCCTCCAACAGCCAAAATC
>JAWXUK010000040.1:0-13949 GCA_044432785.1 Eubacteriales bacterium
GTCGAGGGCTTGGCAAGTGTCTGGTATCCGAGGTATTAGGCAGCTCCAAAAAGGGGCGTACCATGCTTCTACTCCATCGCTATCTATGAAAGAGGTGTCGTTATGACAAAGGAAAAAATTGCACGTATCAACCAGCTTGCCAAAAAGGCTAAGACCACCCCTCTCACCCCTGAAGAACTTGCAGAGCGAGATATTTTGCGCAAAGAATATATCGCATCGGTGACAGCATCCCTCACCTCTCAGCTAGATGTGACCTATTTCGTCGACGAGAAGGGGAATAAAGAGAAGCTAAAGCGCAATGACGAGCCCTCAGACTAGCGCAGCAGCGAGCCCGCACCATAACGGATACAGCGCTCGAGCCTTGCTTCCCCACGACTGATGATCCGAGAAACGGTAGAGGGGGACACCCCGTAGCGGTCGCCAATCTCTCGCATGTTTAGTCGTTCATCGTAGTAGAGGAGGATCATTTCCCGTTGCCGATCGGTCACCTCCTCCCTTAAGGCACGCACCAGATTACGTTTCAGGTCACCAAGTTCTGCTTTGTTGTCCCCTGCCATTTGCCTTGCATACTCTGCCATATCTCGGGAATTTTGTTTCCCTCTGCTATAGCGTATATTTGACATTTTTACGGTACCCCCTATCGTAATAACGTGCTGTGAGGACGGCGATTTCTTGGGATTCACGCAACATGGTGGAAAGGATTCGCACCCTTTCCCCTAATTGACTGCGCTCTTGATGGTTTTTTGTGTCTTTGATCTGACGTTCGAGTTTTTTCACTCTTTCGCTAAGTATTTGGCTATTTCTATGATAATCTTCCGATAATTGTGATAAAGTCATTATCATTCCTCGCTTTCTATTTCTCGCTTTTTTCGACATTTTTCTTTTTTTTCATTTTTTGAACTTTTTTTCAAAAAAGACTTGACTTTATAGGATATGTTTGCTATAATAGAATTCGCTGTTAAGATTTGTTTTAAGCATAAATCATGCTTGTGTAGCTCAGTTGGTAGAGCAGCTGATTTGTAATCAGCAGGTCGGGGGTTCAAGTCCGTCCACAAGCTCCAAACAGCTTCTAATTTCATATGGTGGAGTTCCCGAGTGGCCAAAGGGGGCAGACTGTAAATCTGTTGCGCAAGCTTCGGTGGTTCAAATCCACCCTCCACCACCATAAAATTCATTCTTCGGAATGAATTTTTTTTGCCTTACGAACCATCTCAATTTTCGTCACTCCATATTATGAAAGAAGTAGATTCACTCCTTTCCATTGTTGATTATTTGTTTTCATGTTCCGACTGATATGGCACCCTCCTCTCTTCTGACCTTGGTGTAGAACAAGTGTTCTAATTCAATAATACATCATATTTTCTATCTTGTCAAGTCTTTTTTCCTCCTTCCTCTCTCTATCCTATGCCATCTCGTGGGCGAAACCACTCGTTTTATGTCGTGAGGAAAAATTTTTTCGCTATTTTGTCGCTTGAATCACCCAATTTGGCATGATTTCTGGTATATTACTGCACAGTTTCCAGTCCTTGGAAATAGGGTCGATTTTTTCAAATTTGTACCGATCATTTGAGATCGAAAAAGGATGCCACAAAGGTGGCATCCTTTTCTGATTTTTTTATTTCATGGCTAAGTGGTTATCTATTGATTGACTATAAAAAATTGGCTCTCACTCCTTCGAAGGGAGCGAGAGCCAAAGCCATTCTATCATACAAGCCGTCTTGTCTTAGTACCGACGGATCACAGCCACCACTTCGCCGAGCATGTGAGCATGGGTCCCGTCGATGGGATGGTATTCTTTATTTTCTGGCATCAACCAGGTTTCGCCGTTAGAGCGTAGCAGGGTTTTCACGGTGGCTTCATCCTCAATCATGGCCACGATGATGGTGCCGTTGCGTACCTCTTCTTTTCGGTGAACCACCACAAGATCGTCATGAAGGATCCCTGCTCCGATCATCGATTCTCCACGGACACGGAGAGCGAAATGTTCCCCTACCTTACCTTCGGTGTTAAAGTGGAGGTATTCTTCGATATTTTCCTCTGCCAAGATGGGATTTCCGGCCGCAACGTGACCCACGAGAGGGACAAAGTTGCGGGTTTCCACTTGAGGGGGGAGGTCTTTTTCTTTAATGGCAATGGCACGGGTTTTACCCCCTGTCTTGCAGATGTAACCGGCTTTTTCAAGCTTGTTTAAGTGGTAATGGACGGTGGAAGTGGATTTCAGGCTGACCGCCTCGCAAATTTCTCGCACCGAAGGTGGATATTGATTTTCTTCCACAAAGGAGCAGATATATTCAAATACCTCTCGTTGTTTGGTGTTGATGGTTTCCATGTGGTGCCTCCTTTCTTATATTGGTCTTTTGTTGCATTATATCATATATTATTTCAAAAGTCAAACAGATGTTTGTATTTTTTCTATTTTTTTTGGTACACTATTAGGAAGTTGCCTAAAACGGTTGACGTATCTGTCGGAATATCGTATAATGAAGTACTATGATTTATTTTGAAGGAGATTTTTGAATGAGAAAGGTTACAAATTTTTCGGCAGGACCCTCTATGCTACCAGATTCGGTGCTAGATCGTATTGCTGCCGAACTTTATGATTATCAAGGTAGTGGTCAATCTGTGATGGAGATGAGCCACCGTTCCCCTATTTTTATGGATATTTTCGAAAAAACGAAAGAGCATTTTCGAAAATCCCTCTCAATTCCGGATACCCACGAGGTATTGTTCCTCCAAGGTGGTGCTACCACCCAATTTGCTGCTATTCCCCTTAATCTCATGAAAGAGAGTGCCGACTATGCCGTCACTGGCAATTTCTCTGGCATTGCAGCCAAAGAGGCTACTAAATACGGTAAGATCCACATTTGTGCCGATACTTCGGATAGCAATCACACCGAAATTCCCGAGCAATCCGGAATCAACTTCTCGGAAAATCCCTCGTATTTCCATTATTGCGAGAATAATACCATCTATGGAACACAGTGGAATTATGTTCCCACAGCCCCCACCACTTTGGTCTGCGACATGTCCTCTAATATTTTATCTAAACCGGTTGATGTCTCAAAATTTGGGATGATCTATGCTGGTGCACAAAAAAATATGGCACCTGCAGGGCTCACTGTTGTTATCATCGATAAGAAACTTGCTGGAAATCAAGCACCTTCCACTCCAATGATGTTCAATTACGAGCAACAGATCAAGGCAGGCTCTATGGTCAATACTCCCTCTTGCTTCCCCATCTATGTCTTAGGGCTAACCCTCGACTGGGTGGATCAAATGGGTGGACTGGCCGCCATGGAAGAGCGCACACGCACTCGTGCCAATAAACTCTACGAAATCATTGATAATAGTAAACTCTTCACAGCTCCGGCTAAGGTGTCGGCACGTTCCCACATGAATGTCACCTTCCGTGGCACTACGCCCGAACTGGACAAGCAATTTTTAGAGCAAGCCAACAAACAAGGACTTGTCAATCTGGCTGGACACCGTGTTGTAGGTGGAATGCGTGCGAGTATTTATAACGCTGTTCCCACTGAAGGGGTTGAAAAATTAGGTCAACTCATCGCTATGTTTGACAAATAGGAGAACTCAACATGTATCGTATTCAAACCCAAAATGCCATTGCAAATATCGGACTCTCTCGCCTTGACCCCAAAGATTTCACGGTCGGATCCGAGATGGATTCCCCCGACGGAATTTTGGTTCGGTCTGCCGACCTTCATTCTTACCAAATTCCCGACTCCCTTCGTGCCATCGCAAGGGCAGGGGCCGGAACCAATAATATTCCTATTGATCGCTGTTCCGAAGCCGGTATCGTGGTTATGAACACCCCTGGCGCCAATGCTAATGCCGTCAAAGAATTGGTGCTTTGCAGTATGCTCATGTCCTCACGTGATATTTTGGGTGGAATCGACTTTGTCGCCGAACAAGCTAAACTCGATGTAGACCTGCACAAAGTGGTCGAAGGTGGAAAATCCACCTTCCGTGGACCAGAGCTATTCGGCAAAACCATCGGAATTATCGGACTTGGTGCCATTGGGGTCGAGGTGGCTAACGCATGTTATCGCCTTGGGATGGAGGTCATTGGCTACGATCCTTTCCTCTCAGTGACCACAGCCCTTAAACTAGATCGTCACGTCACTGCCACCAAAAATCTCGACGACATTTATCGTAATGCCGATTATATCACCATTCACGTCCCCTACTCCGAAGCAACAAAGAATTTCATCGATCAAGACGCCATCTCCAAAATGCGTGGCAGTGTGCGTATCATTAACCTTGCACGAGGCGAGCTTGTCAATCAAGATGCCATTTTATCTGCGCTACAAGAGGGACGAGTCGCACGTTATGTCACCGATTTCCCCACCAAAGAGCTCGTTGATGTGAAGAATGTGATCCCTCTCCCTCATTTAGGTGCCTCGACCCCTGATAGCGAGGATAACTGCGCTGTGATGGCTGTGGACCACCTTAAGGACTACTTAGAACACGGCAACATCATCCACTCCATCAATCTACCCGATGCTGTTATGGAACGAAGTGGAATCTGCCGTCTCTGCCTCATTCACAAAAATATCCCCTCTATGCTCAGTCATATCATGAATGTGCTCTCGGATGGTTCGGTCAACGTGGAAAACATGATCAATAAATCCAAAGGGGACTATGCGTATACCATGCTCGACCTCAATACCAAGCTCCCCGATACAGTGGCAAACGAACTGCGTTCCATTGAAGGGGTGATTCGGGTGCGTCGCTTAACCCACTAATTACATGGCTAGAAAAAGAAAAAAACGCCCCTCCCTCTTTCTGCGTTTGTATAAAGGATTGGTGGTACTTTCGGTGCTCATTATCCTCACATCGGTTGCGTGGCGATTTTTCGTCCCAACCCCCGATTTTGAAACCCCTACGGTCACCGAGTCGGTCGCCGTCCCCGAACATCTTCAGCGCAAAGAAGGGTTTTATACCTTTCTCTTGGTCGGAAGTGATTTAGGAGGTGGAAATGCCGATACCATTATGGTGGTTGGCTATGATACCATAGGACAGCGAGTGAGTTTACTCTCCATCCCTCGTGATACCATGGTCTATCGAGATTGGTCAAAATTCCCTAAAATCAATGCAGCCCTCTCAAAGGGGCTTGACGTCCTCGAGAACGAGGTATCCACTCTACTTGGAATTCCCATCGACTTCTCCCTTCACGTCACTTTAGACGGTTTTGTCCGTCTTGTAGACGAGATCGGAGGGATCGAGTACGATGTCCCTCAACGAATGTATCACGACGATGAGGGCGGATTTATCATCGATCTACACGCCGGAATCCAAACCCTCGACGGTAGACATACCTTAGAGTTAGTTCGCTATCGTGGATACAATAATGCTGATATCGGACGTACCCAAACCCAGCAAGGTGTGCTAAAAGCCCTCGCCCTCAAGGCATTATCCTTTGATAGTTTGGGTAAGATCCAGCCCTTCATCGAAATTTTCCAGCAGGAGGTCAAAACCGACCTATCCCTTAGTGATATGCTTTGGTTTGCTCAGTCCACCCTACAAAGCGAAAATCTCGTGATGGAGACTGCTACCCTTGAAGGGCGTGGAGATGCCTCTATCAATGGATATTCTTGGTGTTTTGAGCTAGATGATCTAGCCACCCTTGCCATGGTAAATTCTATGGTCTCCCCCTTTGTGATGGATCGTACATTAGAAGATCTATCTCTACGAAATGGAAATTAAAAGAAGGTAGTTCCTTGTTGGAACTACCTTCTTTTCTATCTTTATCCTCGTTTTTGGACGAATGATTCTAATATTTTGATTTGTTCTGCTACTGTCTCTTCACTGGGTCCTCCCTTGGTTTTGCGAAGGTTCACGCAAGTGGTAAGGTCAATAGCCTCAAAAATATCCTCTTGGAAGAGGGGGTGCGCCGATTGATACTCCTCTAATGTGAGGGTGTCGAGTGTCTTTTGATGTTCCACGCAGTAGCTCACTAATTTTCCCACAACCCCGTAGGCCTCACGGAAAGGGAGCCCCTTGCGTGTGAGGTAGTCGGCGCAATCGGTGGCATTGATGAAACCTCCTGCTGCAGCACGTTCCATATTTTTGGTGAGTACCGTCATGGTATCGAGCATAGCTGTAAAGACAGGAATACACATCATCACGGTGTCAATGGCGTCAAATAGCCCCTCTTTGTCCTCTTGCATGTCCTTGTTATAGGCGAGGGGAAGTCCCTTCATCATGGTAAGCATGGAGATAAGATCACCATAGACCCTTCCAGTTTTCCCACGCACAAGTTCGGCAATATCAGGATTTTTCTTTTGTGGCATGATGGAGGATCCTGTAGAGTAGGCATCGTCTAGCTCGATGAACTTAAATTCCCACGAGCACCACAGGATAATTTCCTCGGAAAAGCGAGATAGGTGCATCATAATAATCGAGATCGCCGAGAGCAATTCAAGTGCATAGTCCCGATCTGAAACGCTATCGAGCGAGTTTGCCGTAGGTATCGCAAAACCAAGGGCGCTTGCAGTCTCTTGACGGTCGAGGGGATAGGTCGTCCCTGCGAGGGCACCACTGCCAAGAGGGCATTCGTTCATGCGCTCCATACAATCTTCCAGTCGTGTGATATCACGAGAGAACATATTCCCATATGCCATCATATAGTGCGCAAGGGTGAGGGGTTGTGCCCGTTGCAGGTGAGTATACCCTGACATGACGCTTTTGGTATGGAGTTTCGCCGTTTTGAGGATAACCTTCTCGAGGGAGAGCAACTGATCAAGCATTTCTGGAATGGTCTCTTTGACGTATAATTTCGTATCGAGTGCCACTTGATCGTTACGACTCCTCCCTGTATGGAGGCGTTTGCCCGCATCTCCGATCCTAGAGGTGAGTTCCATCTCCACAAAGGAGTGAATATCTTCGGCTTCCCCTTCCACGGAAAGAGCATCTGTTTCGATGTCGTGTAGGATTTGTTTAAGTCCTGCCACAATGGCTTGTGCTTCTGATTGCTCGATAATACCTGTGTTTCCAAGCATAGTAGCATGAGCGATAGAGCCACGAATATCTTGGCTATAGAGACGACGATCAAAAGGGAGGGATGAATTAAAATCGTTCACTTGCTTGTCGGTCTCTTTAGAGAATCTACCTTCCCATAATTTCATGTTGCACCCCTTACTTTAGGTCGCCGCTATCACGTAGGGAGAGCACTTTATTGGTAAGACCGTAAAGGTTGATAAAGCCCTCTGCCTCGTCTTGACGGTAATCGCTCTCGCCGAAGGTGGCATTTTCTTCGGAGTAAAGTGTGTGTGGCGAGGTCACCCCTGCAGGCATGATATTGCCCTTGTAAAGACGGAGTTTGACCGACCCAGTCACCTTCTTTTGTGTCTCGGTAGCAAAAGCAGTGAGTGCCTCACGCAGAGGGGTGTACCACTGACCGTTGTAGACCAATTCGCCGAACGTAATAGCAAGACGAGATTTTTCGTGCATGGTAAGTTTGTCCAATGTGATGGACTCCAAAACTTCATGGGCACGGTAGAGAATTGCCCCTGCAGGGGTCTCGTACACGCCACGACATTTCATACCAATCAGACGGTTTTCCACAACGTCGAGTAGACCAACTCCGTTTGCTCCTCCCACTTCGTTGAGGGCGAGAATGATCTCTTTTGCAGACATTTTTTTATCATCGAGTGCCACAGGGACACCTTTCTCAAAGTCGAGTTTGATATAAGTGGGCTTATCAGGAGCAAGGAGGGGGGAGACGCTCATCTCAAGGAAGCCCTCTTTTTCATAGAGAGGTTCATTTGCAGTGTCCTCGAGTTCCAATCCCTCATGCGAGAGGTGCCAAAGGTTTTTATCCTTGGAATAGTTGGTTTCACGGTTAATTTTGAGTGGAATATTGTGTTTTTCAGCATATTCGATCTCATCCTCACGTGATTTTAAATCCCACTCACGCCAAGGAGCAATAATCTTCATATGAGGGGCAAAGGTTTTGATCGCAAGCTCGAAACGAACTTGGTCATTCCCTTTTCCGGTACAACCGTGACAGATGGCATCAGCACCCTCTTTGAGTGCAATTTCCACCATACGTTTCCCGATAATGGGACGAGCAAAGGCAGTCCCGAGAAGATACCCCTCATAGGTAGCACCCATTTGCATACTTGGGATGATATAATCATTGACAAATTCTTCGGTGATGTCCTCAACATAGAGTTTAGATGCTCCGGTTGCGAGGGCTTTTTCCTCTAGACCTTCGAGCTCATCAGCTTGTCCGACGTTGCCCGATACTGCGATGACCTCGCAATTATCGTAATTTTCTTTAAGCCAAGGGATGATGACCGAGGTATCAAGCCCTCCAGAATAAGCGAGGACTACTTTTTTAACTTTTGACATATTGTTGAACTTCCTTTCGTTACTTTTCTGTTTTATAGTGTAGCACATTTTTTTTCACAATGCAATAGGTTTCGTAAATTTTTGAAAGTTTATTCACTATATATGTGAATATACATTTTTTATACATTTCTTTCAGTTGCCTTCAAGAAAAGTTATTCTTTCCTTTTCATGGAATTTATGATAGAATAGAGATGCTCTTTTGTGAGCTTGATTGGAGTAAATTATGGATTTATTGATCTCATTTCTGCTATTTTTATCCGGTATAGTTGTCTGTATGGTGGGTGGATTTGCACTTAACTATGCATTATTGTTTGGATTTTTCATCTTTTTCGGACTCGGGGTTTCTCGTGGTAATTCTGTAAAAGCAGTCTGGAATATGGCTGTTCAAGGGGCAATGTCCTCCATGGTTGTGGTTCGTATTTTACTACTTCTCGGTTGTCTCACGGCACTGTGGCGCTCTTCTGGAACCATCGCTTTCTTCGTTTTTTGGGGAATTGAACTTTCCACACCACAAACCTTTATTTTAATCGCATTCCTCCTCCCTGCCCTACTCTGCCTCACCTTTGGCAGTTCCTTCGGCGTATCGGGGACGGCTGGTGTGATCTTAATGGCGATTGCGCAGAGTGGAGGCGCAAATCTGGTAATGACGGCTGGCGCAGCCCTCTCAGGTGCCTATTTTGGGGAACGACTCTCCCCTGCCTCCTCGGTGCTATCCCTTACAGCGAATGCCTGTGGGGCTGACCTGGCCACCTCGCAACGCATGATGTGGAAATCCACCTACATCCCACTTGCACTCACCCTTATCTTCTATGGAGTGCTATCGGCAAATAATCCCATCGCCTCGGTTGACCCAGAAATTCCCAACGCACTTGCAAGCTCCTTCGCCCTCTCGCCACTCCTCGCACTCCCAGCCATAGTCCTCTTGGTGCTACCCTGGTTTCATATCAAAGCATTTTGGACCATCGTAGCAAGTTGCGTCACCACTGCAGCCCTTGCAATTTTCCTTCAAGGTGCCACACTATTGGATATCTTACATGACTGTGTTTTCGGTTTTTCCTTCGATCATCCAATTCTTGGTAGCATCATGCAAGGGGGAGGACTCCTCTCGATGACCAGTATCATCACTATTGTGCTGTTATCCACTGCCTATTGTGGCATTTTCTCTGCAACTCACATGCTTGATGGCGTGAAGCATCAAATTGAAAAATTAGCTGAAAAAATCGGACTTTTCCCGGTACTTTGCTTGATGGGACTCGGCACCCCGGCCCTTTTCTGCAATCAGTCTGTCAGTATCGTCATGAGTGTTGAGATGACCAAAGAACTCTATCACAAACAGGGCTTCACCCCTGAAGATCAAGCTGTTCATGTTGGAAATTCAGTGATCAATTTATCTGGACTCGTTCCTTGGGCGATTTCCTGTAGTGTTCCCCTTGCAAATATGGGAGCTGATATTGCATCTCTGCCCTATTCAATCTACCTCTATTTGGTCCCAATTTGTTTTGGTCTATCAAAGGCTTCTAAACTCCCCTCCCCCACAAAGTAAGCAAATCCTCCCCAATTCGGGGAGGATTTTTATCTAAACTAAAGTCCTCTCTATCATATCTCACCCTTTCAAATTCGTCATACGAGAGGAAATTAAACCAGTCTTTTCAGTCGCTTTAGAAAGCACTCCTCTAGCTAAAGAAACCTAACTTTCAATGAAATCCTTTTCTCACATTGTAACTCTACCTACATAATCACGTCTTTTCATACAAATAAAAATCCCCTCACAGAAGTGAGGGGATTTTATCTTAGTATTTATCGTTGTGTACTGGTGCTTGGTGTGCAGGGGCTTGGTGGTTCTCAACATGATGATCTTCGCTGTGAGCTGCTGCACTTCCAGTAAGTTGGAATTGACCAATGAGGGATTTAAGAACGGTAGCTTGACCGGATAGCTCTTCACTGGCAGCTGCACTCTCTTCAGAGGTAGCAGAGTTCATTTGAACCACAGAGGAGATTTGGTTGACTGCTTCTAGCACTTGAGCCACAGAGCTTGCTTGCTCTTTGGATGCTTCTGCGATTTCGCCAACCACTCCAAGCACTTGGTTGGAGTTTGTTGCTACTTCTTTGAAGGCTTCGTTGGTATTATCAGCCAAAGCAGTACCACGACGGACAGAGTCGAGGGAGTTTTCAATGAGCTCGGTGGTGTGTTTCGCTGCTTCTGCAGATTTACCAGCGAGGTTACGAACTTCGTCAGCAACCACGGCGAAGCCTTTACCAGCTTGACCAGCACGGGCTGCCTCGACGGCTGCGTTAAGTGCAAGGATGTTGGTTTGGAATGCGATATCGTCGATGGACTTGATGATTTTACTGATTCCTTCGGAAGCTTCTGCGATGTCTTCGATAGCAGTGAGCAGTTGTCTCATCTCGTTAAGACTCTTATCCACCACCACTTCAGTAGCTTTTGCAAGTCCGTCAGCTTTGAGGGAGTTCTCAGCAGTACGGGTAACTTGAGCAGAGATTTCATTGATAGTAGCAGAGAGTTCTTCGATGGAGCTAGCTTGCTCGGTTGCACCAGCAGCAAGGCTTTGAGCGCCGACAGAAACTTGCTCAGCACCGGTGTAAACTTGACCAGAGGTTTCGCTAACGTCACCGAGGACAAAGTTGATTTTTTGGTTGAAGTTTGTGATTGCGTGTCCGATGGCTGCAAAGTCGCCGAGGAACTCGAAAGGAACATCCACTTGACGGAAGTTTCCGTTTGCGAAGTCGGTCATGATGCGCTCGATGGTGTGAACGTATTTACCGAGCTCGTGGAAGCTAAATTTCATGGTAGCAGCCAAACGACCGATTGCGTTCTTTGCTTCGTAGTCGATCTCAACGTCGAGGTTACCTTTAGAAAGCTCATCAACGTAGCCAGAGATGAGGTTTAGGCCGTTGACGATGTTGTTAGTAGCAGAGGTTGCAGCAAAGATACTAAAGACAAGGCTCACGCAGAAGATAGCAAGGATGATATACATATACATATTCATCTCGGCTGTGGAAGATGCGGTGGCTTCATCTGTAATGGCAGTGAGTGCAGCATTTAAGCTATCACTTGCAGTTGCAAGTTGCTCTAGGGTAGGAGAACATTGATAAAGAATCAGAGAGGTTGCATCGCTACGACGTCCAGCTTCAAGCATGGCAACTCCTTCGGAGGCGATGGCTATCCAGGAGTCCATGGAAGTGAGGTAACTACTTAGCAATGCAGAGTTTCCTTTGTAGTGTTGTTCCACGAAAGCACGTTCAGCATTGATGTTTGTGACAGCTGTGGTAATGGCTGTAGCGAACTTTGCATAGTCTTGAACATTGTCGGTAAGAGCCATTTCACGGATACTGGCTGCACCATATTGGGTGTTGTAGCGCATATTTGAGACTGCGGTCTGTGTAGCGAGGGTTTCGTCCACGAGGATGGCAGAGTCAGCGCTGATGGAGCGAAATCCAGTGATGGCCGCGAAGGTAATGATAACGGTACACGCTACCAATAGGCCAAAACAGGAGATCAGATAAGTTGAGATCTTCATTTGCTTAAACATGATGGGGTTCCTCCGATTCTAATATTAATGTAGTGCGATTTTGTCGTCAACCAAGCGCCTCTCTTTACGACCGGCTGACAAACCTTTGGGGTATTTATTTACTGTTCCCTGCTATGGTTTACCGCTTAAAATAAAACAGCAATACCCCACGGTTAAACAGTCTGTAATAATTCTACTACCTTATCATAAAAAAGTCAAGGAAATATTTCATTTTTTTACGAGTTTTTACAGAAATTTTTTCCATGGCAGTCCTTTCGACTTGATTTCCTCTGTTTCTCACCAATGTGTTTTTCTCGAGCATTAAATAATTTCGTTCCTTTTCTTTAATATATATGTCAGAAATTAAGATTTACAGCACAAAATATCGTTAATAAATTTTTTAGAAATTTATGATAAATTTTCTTGCAAATTCCTCGAGAATCTGGTATGATAGTTAGGAAGGTTGCTTTTGGAGCTGTGTGCTCCTTTTTTCTAGGCCCTTTTCTGTGGAGTGGTATCGAAGTGGTCATAACGAGACTGACTCGAAATCAGTTGTACAGCAATGTACCGTGGGTTCGAATCCCACTCACTCCGCCAACCTGTGGACGGTGGGTCTTGATTGGCCCACCGACCCTACAAAAATAATTCCAAAGCTTCCATATTTCGCTTGACTTTTTCTTTTTTCTATGATAGAATTATGTGCTTTTAAGTTTTGTCCCCCAACTTTACAAAACGTTCTAAAATTTTTTTTAAGAAAGGATGACACAGATGATTTACGCATGGACTGACGACCTCACAACCGGTAACCGTATTATAGATGCCGAACACAAGCAGCTCTTTCTTGCTGTGGAGTCCTTACATAAAGCCTGTAGTGACGGGCTTAGCGAGGGCACTATCGAACGCACGATGAGATTTATGATCAACTATATGCGTACCCACTTTGCCCACGAAGAACGGATGCAGTATAACTCTCGCTACCCCAACCGTGAAGAACATACCCGTTGGCACCGTGAATATTATGAAAACTGTTTAACAGCTTCCACCAAGCTTAAAACTTCGGACGAGCTCACTTCGCTCACCATCCTTAATCTGCTTATCGCTTCCCTTGTCACCCATATCAAGACCGAGGATGCTCGTCTTGCTGATCATGTCAAGGATTTTGCGAAGGCACACCCCAACATGAATATGCGTGGTATTTTCTAATATTCACTGGGTGCTTCCTACTAAGGAGCCACCCAGTTATTTTATTAAAAATGGCGATTCCAACCCAAAAAGGGAAGGAATCGCCATTTATTTTTTCATTGAAATCAGAAAGAAATCTCTTAATGATATTCCGATAGCTCGATCCCCTGATTTTTATCGGTGACCCAACCAATAGACCACTGTGAAGCGAACAGGATCAGTTGATTTTCTCGATAGTCCTCCACCAATTTACAATCGTTGGGCAGGATGATTTCATCCTCTTTGATGGGGGGTGCCCCCTCTTGTGGAACAATCCACCGTAGCAACTGATAGGGCAGACTTTCCTTATAAATTTCGACGTTGTATTCGCTCCGTAACCGGTATTCGAGCACGTCAAATTGCAAGGTTCCCACAACACCCACAATGACCTCTTCCATGCCTGAATAAGGGGTTTTGAAGATTTGAATTCCACCCTCTTGGGCGATCTGCTCCATTCCCTTCAAAAATTGCTTGCGCTTCATGGTGTCAAGTGAGCGCACCCGTTGAAAATGCTCAGGCGAGAAGGTTGGAATGGGGTCGAAGGTGATTTTTTTACTCGGGGTACACAGACTATCCCCAATCGCGAAGACACCAGGGTCGAAGACCCCTAGAATATCTCCTGCAAATGCCTCTTCCACGATCTCTCGTTCGGCTGCCATCATTTGCTGTGGGCGAGAGAGACGTACTTTTTTGCCCCCTTGCATATGATAGACCTCTTTGTCGGCATCAAAACGCCCTGATACCACACGCATGAAGGCGATCCGATCACGGTGCGCCTTGTTCATGTTTGCCTGAATTTTAAAGACGAAGGCAGAAAATGTCTCG
>JAWXUK010000041.1:0-13295 GCA_044432785.1 Eubacteriales bacterium
GGTGTCCAAGGCTGGGGACATATCGGCTGGAGGGGGTGCATCGGTATCGGGATATTCATAGGCAGGGGGTGTCTGCTCGGTCATGGTGGAGGAGGACATAGAGGCACCATCATCTACGATAGGAGAGGAAGGGAGCTCTACAGTGCTACGAGGGATCATGTCGGGGGTGGGATCAATGGTTTGGGGAGATAACCCAAAAACGATGGCAGCACAAGCTGCAAGTCCCACGAAAGAGATCACAGGTCTCCAACTTGAAATGGTCTGAATTTTTTTATCCTGAGGGGGTAGCCCCTCTAAAACACGCCCAGAAAAATCGGCAGGGGGATTCATCTCCTCTTGGAGGAGGGCAGAGAGGGCAGAACATTCTGCCAACCATTTTGTGCAATGGGGGCACTGCTCGATGTGGAGTTTCATTGCCTCCATCTCATCTTGTGGGAGCATATTATCGTAATAGAGGGATAATCTATCACTATCGCAGCCTGTTTGCATGGTGGGTCTCTCCTTTCAAATGAGATTCATATAATGGTTAGACGATGGTTAGGGGGAAAAGTTCCCTTTTTCTAGTAAAAATTTTCGTAAGGTTGTGCGACCCCTTGCAATACGGGACTTCACGGTTCCAAGATCGAGGTCCAATTTCTCGGAAATTTCTTGATAAGAGAGCCCTGAAATCTCACGCAACAGGAGGACCTCACGGTGATTGGACGGGAGGGAATCGAGCCCCTCTTGGAGTGCGATTCCGAGTTCTTTTTGCTCGAATTTGGTGTCGGGACGGGTGGTGTTGTCGGGGATTTGGAGCTCGGCGCCCTCTTCCCCCTCTTCGAATTCTTGGGAGAGGGAGGTGGTTTTATAGCGATTTTGCTTGCGTAAAAGGTCGATACAGGCATTGTTTGCCAAACGGTAGAGCCAAGTGCCAAAGGCACTCTCCTCCTTGAAATTCGGTAGGGCTCGCCATGCCGAGAAAAATGCCTCTTGGGCTGCATCCTGAGCATCGTCGGGATTGCCCATCATGCGATAGCACAGAGCAAAAATCTTCTTTTCGTGGAGGGAGACCAGTTCGCCAAAGGCGATTTGCGAGCCATTTTTCGCCTTGTGGACCAGTCTTTTCTCCTCTTGTGTATGGGGGGGCATGGTTTCACCTCCTATTCGTCGGATAAATCACGCAGAATCCCTTTCGTGACTCGATAAACATCTTCCAACGTTGAAATTTTGATGATTTCTTTTTTCCAGTAACCGGCAAAGGGTACCCCCTTGAGATACCACGCATAATGCCGTCTCGCCTCTAAACAGGCGACCTTCTCCCCTTTGTCTTGCGCCGAGAGCTCGAACTGTCGCACTGCAAGGGCGCAACGTTCGGCAAGAGGGGGCATAGGGGGGATCTCCTCCCCCGAAAGGGCGGCTTTGCACTGAGCAAAGAGCCAGGGATTGCCAAAGACACCTCGGCCGATCATAGCACCATCGGCGCCGGTATAGCGCATAATCCTTACAGCATCCTCGCCAGTAAAGACGTCGCCATTTGCGATGACAGGGATGGAGAGCGCAGATTTCACTTCACGGATATAGTCCCAGTTTGCCACCCCTTCATACATTTGTTTACGGGTGCGTCCATGGACAGCCACAGCCGAAACCCCAACAGATTCCATGCCTTTCCCGAAGTCTACGCAGTTGATGGAACCACGATCCCACCCCAGTCGAAATTTAACGGTGACAGGACAGCTCGCCCCAGAAATGGCAGCGGCAGCCACCTCGAAAGCGAGATCGGGGGTGCGCATGAGACCACTTCCGTCTCCACTATTGGCAATTTTCGGGACAGGACAACCCATATTGATATCAAGGAGGGCAGGGTTTGCCACTTCGCATACAATGGCAGCTGCCTCTTTCATGCAGACAGGGTCGCTTCCGAAGAGTTGCACGGCAGCAGTGCTACGCTCGTCCTCGGATAGTTTCATGAGGGGGAGGGTCTTTTTATCTTGATAGCAGAGCGCTTTTGCACTCACCATTTCGGTACAGGTAAGCCCGGCGCCCAGTTCACGGCAGAGGGAGCGAAAGGCAAGATCGGTCACCCCAGCCATGGGTCCAAGGGCGAGAGGGGTAGGAATGGTGACATCACCAATGACAAGCTCCATAACGGTCTCCTTGCGGATAGTTTTGCAGATATTATATCATAAAGAAGAATTTTTTGCAAGTGGATTGGTTGACCAATTCTAGATAAAATGGTATAATAAATCTAAGCAACTAGAAACCGAATGGAAAAGAGGAACACACATGGATATGAAGCAACTCGCATTCTCTCTCAAGGGGATTAGCACCTACAAAAACATCATGCAAGAGAAATTGATGGTGGAGGCACTCGCCCTAGTCACGGCACTCACAAACCACGAGACCGACAAAGCACTCGATAGCTATACCAATATCTTCTACCAACTACGGGAAGAGGGGTATCTCGGGATTGGCACATGGCTCTTTGATAAACTGTGCTATACCCCCTCACACTTTGCCAAAATGATCGAGCAAGGGACAGAGGATCCTGCCTTAGAAAACTGCGCCATGCGAGATATCGAAACCCTTATTCTACTAGCACGGACAGACTGCGATACCTTCATCCAAGAGATTGCCAAGGGCTTCGAGGTGGAATACCACCCAACCCTCAATAACCTCCCCCGATGGCAAGGGCTTGTGGATTACGATTTCCACACCATCGAGGAATTTTACAAAACCAAAGGCTATGGTATCTTCGCAAAATATCGTGGATTTTTGTGGAATGAAAAGGGGCTTGTCCCGGTCACGGAACTTGACTCTCCCAAACCATCGGAACTCTTGGGATACAGCCTTCAACGGGATCAAGTGATCGAAAATACCAGAGTGCTCATGTCGGGAAAACCTGCGCAAAATGTACTTTTGTTTGGGGACGCAGGGACAGGAAAATCTGCCTCGGTGAAATCACTCCTCTCCTTCGAGGGGATGGAATGGCTTCGTATCATTCAGGTGGATAAAAGCCACGTCGGCACCCTTCCCACCCTTATGCCAAGCTTGGCACGCAAAAAACTCAAATTCATCATCTTCATCGACGATCTCGCCTTTGACCAAGATGATAATACTTACTCCCTTCTCAAAACCGTCCTAGAAGGGGGGCTACAACGTCGTCCTGAAAATGTGGTGATCTATGCCACATCTAACCGTCGTCACCTCATCCGTCAAACCGTGAGCGAGCGAGCCGGGGACGAAATGGATACGGCCGAAACCATCTCGGAAAAAACTGCCCTTGCCGAGCGCTTCGGTCTACGTATCCCCTACCTCACCATGTCGAAAGAGGAATATCTCGCCCTCGTGAGCCACTTCGACCAAGGCAAATCGGGACTCTCTACCCACAACCTTCATGTCAAGGCAATGATGTGGGAAATTCGTCATGGAGGACGCACCCCACGTGTAGCAAAACAATTTATCCTCTCGCTCCTCAACGGAACAGAGGAAGAGGAAGATAACTAAAATTTAGAAGAGATTGAGGAATTTATCATGGAACACACACCAACCTACGACCAACTATTTGAAGAAACACTCGACAAAACCACAATTTTCGAGGGACATGTGGTACACCTCCAAAAGGATAGTGTCCGTCTTATCAATGGGAAAACCGTAACCCGTGAGGTGGTTCGCCATAACGGAGGGGTTGCAGTCCTCGCACTCAATGAGGCGAACGAGGTCTACTTTGTCTCGCAATATCGGTATCCCCTTGCTAAGGTACTCACCGAGCTACCTGCCGGCAAGCTCGACGGCGCCATCGGCTCGAAAGAGGAGGATCACCTCGCCGCTGCCAAGAGGGAACTTCAAGAGGAAACAGGACTTGTGGCAACCCACTACCATTCCCTCGGTGCCATCTACCCAACCCCCGGTTTTTGTGATGAAGTTTTGCATATGTACCTCGCTACAGGTCTCTCGCAACACGAGAGCAACCCCGACGATGACGAATTTCTAAACGTGATCAAGGTACCCTTCGAGACTGCACTTGCGCAGGTCATGTCAGGGGAACTACAAGACGGCAAGACGGTAGCGGCAATCCTCAAGGCAAAGATTTTCTTGGATCAACAAAAGTAGGGAACGAAACGCAGGCTTAGAATAGGAGGACACCGATGAAACATTGTATTTTAGTGGTAGAAGACGAACAAAATATCGTGGATATCCTATCCTTCAACCTCAAACGAGAGGGGTATGAGGTCGAGGTCGCCCTCGACGGCGCACAAGGGCTCGCCCTTGCTCAAACAGTGGACCCCGACCTTATTTTACTCGACGTTATGATCCCTAAATTAAATGGCTTTGAACTGTGCAAAAAACTCCGTGATCAGGGCAGCCTTGTCCCCATTTTGATGCTTACGGCTCGTGAGGATGAAGAGGATAAAATCATGGGGCTAGAGCTCGGTGCAGATGACTATATCACCAAACCGTTTTCCATGGGAGAACTCCTCGCCCGTGTCAAGGCAAATGTCCGTCGTTCCACCATGAAGGGACAGGGGCAGGCAAGCAAACAGGGGGAGGCACGTCTCGTGCTAGAGGAATCCAGTGGCATGGTGGCAAAGGACGGGATTTCCATCGAACTAAGCCAACGAGAGTTTGATTTACTATGCTACCTCGCCAAACAACCTAAAAAGGTATTTAGCCGTGAAGAACTGATGGAACACGTTTGGAACTACGAGGGATATGTCGGAGATGTGCGTGGGGTGGATGTTGCCATCCGTCGCCTCCGAGAAAAAATCGAAGATAACAGCGCAAACCCAAAGTTCATTGTCACCAAGAGGGGACAGGGATATTACTATGGGGGGTAACCAATGTTAAGAAGTATTCACATGAAGCTCATTATGATTATGACCTTATTGATTCTATCCCTGATGACGGTGGTAGGGGCTTTTTTGGTCAATTCTGTCATGGACTTTTACCTCAAGGACTTCTATACCCAAATGGCGACCGTCTTTGCCGATCGCTCCCTCTCTGCCGACCTTCAGCTTGAGACTGAAGACGAAACCAATAAAGCCGAAATGATCGCCCAAGTACTCACGGTCTATTCCGGTACCCTTGGAATCGACGGACAAAACCGTAACTTCTACGTTCTAGATGGCACATCAGGTGCCTTTTTAGTGGGAAGCGATCCGGACGGGGGGAGCAACCTCGCCTATACCGATAACCTTTTAGTGGCCCTCCAAAAAAAGGAGGTCGGGGATCAAAGTAGCATGGCGGCAGATTATATGGACCTCGCCATCCCCATCACTCGTGGCGGGGATGATTTTGTCATCTATATCCTCGATCAAAAGGTGACGGTCTCGCTCCTCGTGAACGAAATCATCTCCCTCATATTAGAGGCCCTCATCTTCGCCCTCTTCCTCTCGCTCTTTCTCTCGTTTCTACTCTCCAAGACCATGGTCACCCCACTCGAGCAGCTCACCCAAGGGGCAAAACAGCTCGCACGAGGGAATTTCAGCAACACGATACAGGTATCAAGCCACGATGAAATCGGTGTCCTCACTGAGGCGTTCAATGCCATGGCAAATCAACTCGAAGACACCCTCGACCAAGTGGAAGAGGAACGGGACAAGCTCAACACCCTCTTCCTTCACATGAATGACGGAGTTCTCGCCTTCTCGCAAAAGGGAACCATCATCCACGCAAACCCTTCGGCGAAGGAGATGCTTGTGCAAAGCATCGAACTCGACGTCACCACTTACGAAAGCCTTCTCGACGAAATCACACCATTCGAAGCACTTCTCGCCGTAGACGACTACTTTGAGGGGGAAATGGAACGATATGGCAGACATTTAGAACTGCTCATGGCACCCCTCGATCGAAATCGTCACGGAGGGGTCCTTGTCGTGATTCGAGATGTTACGGCGCAACGGCAAAACGAAAATCTCCGTCGTGAATTTGTGGCAAATGTCTCCCACGAACTGCGCACCCCCATCACAAATATCAAGTCCTATGCCGAAACCCTCGAGGATAATAGCGCCGACATCGACAGCGAAACCAGACAAAAATTCCTCGGTGTCATCGTCAAAGAGAGCGATCGCATGACCCACATCGTGCAAGACCTTCTCACCCTCTCACGTTTCGACTCCCATCGTGCCGACCTCACCTTGCGCAAATTCTCGTTCGAGCAGGCCGTGCAAGAGCTATACAACGCAGTCTATATGGAAAGTGTTCGCCATGAACATACCTTGAAGCTTGATATCAAAGGAAAACTTCCCCATATCATCGCCGATCGAGAGAGAATCTTGCAGGTCATGATGAATATTACCTCTAATGCCATTAAATACACGCCAAACGGAGGAGAAATCATCATATCAGCAGGGAAAACCGAGGATAATCAGTCGGTTTACATGATTGTGGATGATAATGGAATCGGTATTCCAGAAGAGGATCGCTCCCGTATTTTCGAGCGATTCTATCGTGTGGACAAGGCACGTTCTCGCCATTCGGGAGGGACAGGCTTAGGGCTTGCCATCGCCGAAGAAATTGTCGAGCGTCACGGCGGACAGCTTCGCCTCCTTGAAAAAGAGGGAAGTGGGGCTAAAATCATGCTCGAACTTCTCATCGAGGGTGGTAGTGTCTCATGAATTTAGTGGAAACCTTCAAAAATATCCTCATCGTCGCACTTTCCATCTCGGCTCTCGTCCTCACTTCCGGGGTGCAGGAGTCCACAGGGGTCTCCTTTTTTTGGCAGGAGCAAGGGGAGAGCGAGACGGTGCAAACCACCGTAGTTCAGTCCCAAACCACAGGGGTGATACCGATTGCCATGATGCTTACCACCACCGATGAGGACACCATCCAACAATTCGGTGTGCAGTATAATAGCCTTGCGATGGAAGAGCTATTTCTTCGTCACGCAACCTTACTGCAAGAGGGGCTCACCCAAGGAAGCCAAGCCATCTCCATCACTCAAGCACAGTTCGAGAAAGCGATTACCACCCCGCCGGCAATCTATTTCGACTTTTTAGGAGAGATCCCAATTTCGGTCTATGCCGGATGGCTTACCACGGAAGAGGAAGTGCAAAGCAACCACATAGCAAGGAGATTAGCAATCTGCGCCTATCAGGATGGCACAGCCCTCTACTACCAAGGGGAAGGGGGAGCCTATCTCTGTCCAACCCCCATTATCGATCTGGAACGACTGGAAAAATCTCTTGAAAATACCGAATCCAACGGCACCATATTCGCCTTTCAAAATTTAGATTATCAGGGGCTTGCCCCTCTCACCATGCTCCACGCCGAGCTCCCCACTGCAATGGTCTACGAAGCGATCAGTTTCGCCACTCAAGAAGGGGAGGTAGAATCTCTTGCTGAGGGTTTCGGCTTTCAGTTCGCCCCAAACTATCAATATACCTCGAGCGATGCCACGGTCATTCGTAACGGCAACCACGTGCTACGTCTCTTCTACGATGGCAAGGTCACCTATCAGGTGGAAGGGGGCTCAAACTCACTCTATGCAGTGGGCGAGAGCCATTATGAAATGGTGGAGGGGTGCCGTCAAATCCTCGAGCGTATCCACCAAAATAGCGAGGCGAAAATATATCTCGATACCATCACTGAGCAAGGGGAGGTCACCACCATCACCTTCCTCTACACCTTAAATGGCAGTCCTGTGGTATTCGGCGAGGAAGAGATCAGCTTCACCATCCAAGATCACCAGATCAAAGGGTTCACCATCCCCTGCCGAAGCTATCTTCAAAGCACTACGTCAACCTCGATACTCCCCATCGTGCAGGCGCAAATTGTTCATGATAGTCTCGGCTACGAAGGAAAAGAGCTCATCCTTGCTTATGCCGATCGAAAAGGGGAGAGCGTAGAGATCGGATGGATAGCGAGATAAGCACTCAATTCCCCATAGTTAGCAGAAAGGAGCGAGTTCATGGAGTGGAAAAAGACCAAAAACGTCATCATATTTCTCCTTGCGGTCACAAACCTATTTCTTATGTCCTTTGTGGTCAGTGAACTCGCCGAAAAGGAGCAACAGGAAGAGCAGGCTCGCAGCCTCGCTGTTCTCTTTCTCGCTGATCGAGGAATTATCCTTGCTCCCGAAACATTACCCACTGAGATGACCCTAGAGTCACTAGAACTCACATGGGATCGCAGCACAGAACAGAAACGAAGCGACAAAGTCCTAGGCAAAACCACGATGGAATCCCTCGGGGGAGGGGTGGTGCGTTATTATAACGAAGAGGGAGAGCTGCGATTCCACAGCGGAGGAGAATTTTACGGCACTTTCCACTCCCACACCGTGACAGGTGATTTCGCAGACTACGGACGTGACTTCCTAGCAAAGCTCGACTTTGAGGGGGTGCTCGAATCTGTGGAGGAGCAGGGGGAACACACCCTCTACCACTACACCCAGTTGTTCAACGGGGTACCTATCCTCGGGGCAGAGAGTACCCTCGATTTTGAAGGAGGGCAGTTGCGTTCCATCACCTATGGCAAGCACCTCTTAGGGGAATACCAAGTCACCCCAAACACATCCATCACGGTTCCAACGGCACTGATGAAATTCTACGAAGGTCATACCAGCTTTGGTGATATCTGTCGAGAAATCACCAAAATCGAGCCCATGTATTCCACCACAACCCTGTTATCCGGGGGGGCAAGCCTTGTGCCCATCTGGTGGATAGAAACCGACACAGGAAGCTACCAACTCGACACCACCACAGGGATTCTACTGCGTGAGAGTTAAGCCGAAACATCGGTCGACAAAGTACGCAACATCTGCCATCAGAAAATATTTCTTTTTTTTCGAGGAACTCCCTTGCAAAATTTCTGTTTTTCTGGTAAAATATAATATTGATTGGGTATACTATATTCACGGATAGCATCCTTGTAATAAAACCAAACGAGGGGACAAAGGTTCTCGCTACAAGATAAAAAATCATAGCCCCACAAGGGCGACCCAAGTCTGAGAGGTAACTGGATGGACGAAAAAGAAAAGCTGCGACTACGGGCGCAAGAGGATAAAAAATTTAATTTAGCTTGCATATCTGTGGTAATCGCAGCATTATTTGAATATATCATGATTCAAATACGTGCTGACTATGTTATTATCGTCAGCTCAGAAGAATGGCTTGTAAGACGTGATCTTATCCACTCACTCCTTCCTGTGGTTAGTTATCTGGCGCTTGCAGGGGTGATTGTTGGCGCAGGTTTGACCTTTCGCATGATAAAAACCGACAAAAAATCTCAGCTACCTCTCTGGATTTTGGTGCTCTCGCTTGTGATTGGCTGTTGCGCTAGTGGAACCCTTATTTTCGGTGGTACAGGGGTGGATATGCTCCTCTTTTTGGTGCCAGCATGGGCAGGACTGGCTCTGGTATTTTTCCTCTATCAGTTAGAATTTTTCTGGGCAACCTTCCTCGTTAGTTTGGGAGGTGTGGGACTTTGGATGATACGCACCGTCAAAAACTGGGGACAACTTCAAAGCGACGGCACTCTCTTCCCCTCTGAAATCACCCTGTATACCTTCCTCGGTATCACGATTGTGTCGGTAGGACTGGTCTCGTGGATGGGGGTCAAGGCGCATAAAAATGGTGGAAAACTCAAAGTTTATAACACCACATTCACTCTCTTTGAGGAAAAAATATCCCTCTATCTTGTCCTGGCAAGTGGTGGCTTGACACTGGCATCCCTTGTTATCGCTTATGCACTCTCAAGTGCCATCGCATACTATCTTATCTACGCACTGCTTGCATGGCTTTTCGGACTGCTTGTCTATTTCACGGTTAAAATGCTATAAAATTAAACTCCTCCCAGTGGTGGGAGGAGTTTTTTCGTTAGAGAGAAAAAGTAAGGTATCTCCCATTTGGGAAATACCTTACTTTTTATTGTAGGATCAATTTTTCCTTCTCACGACGAGAGAGCTTCTTGATCCGAGCCTCTTCTTTGAGTGCCTCGGAACGTCCCTCGACCTCTTTGAGATAGACAGGGGTGAGAGGGGTTCTGCCACGGGTATACTTTGCGCCCTTTCCAGAAGAATGCAGCGCAAGTCGAGCCTCGAAATTATTGGTCATGCCGGTATAGAGTGTGTCGTCCCGACAACGCAGGATATAGACAAAATAGGGCACCCTAGTCCTCCATTTCGACCTCTTCTTCGTCGTCACTTAGGTCGAGGGAAAAACGGCTATCGCATCCTAAGCAAATTACTTCGCCGGTCGCAATTGCCTCTTCGTCGATGACAACGGTGCCCTCGCAGGTAGGACATTCGATCTCGAAGAAATCGTTTCCACTTCCACACTCGCACCCCTCGTTAGATTCGTGATTGTGAAGCACCAAGGACTCCACCTCAGAGAGATTATCGGAGAGCAGGTCGATTTCCTCGCCCAAGCCGTCCACGGTATCCTCGATCTCTTCGATGGACATGCCAACCTCTTCCAAAATTCCAATCATCACCGAAATGAGTTTTCCTTCTTTGGATTTTTCGGTGTCTAGCTCCATGCCTTCGGCAAGCCCTTTTAGGTAGGCAACCTTTTCAGAAATGGTCATCATGTTATTGTGCTCCTTTCAAGCTTACGATTTACAGCGCTCTAAATATTCCCCAGTACGGGTATCCACACGGATGCGATCCCCAACATTGATAAAGAGGGGGACACGGACCTCGGCACCACTCTCAACGGTAGCAGGTTTGAGGACGTTTGTGGCAGTATCGCCTTTGAAACCGGGGTCGGTCTCGGTGATTTCAAGCTCCACAAAGGTGGGAGGTTCCACACCGAAGACGCTGCCTTTGTAGGACATGATACGACAGGTCATGTTCTCCATCACGAAACGGAAACTATCGCCAAGATCGCTCTTGTTGATGGGAACCATATCGAAGGTTTCGGGGTCCATGAAGTAGTAGAGGTCGTCATCGGAGTAGCTAAAGGACATATCCTTGCGCTCCACGAAGGCTTGCTCGAATTTTGCAGTAGGGTTAAAGGAAGTTTCTGTGACACCACCAGTGATGATATTTTTCATCTTTGTGCGCACAAAAGCAGCACCTTTACCGGGTTTCACGTGTTGAAACTCCACGACTTGCATCACTTTGCCTTCCATCTCGAAGGTGACGCCGTTGCGGAACTCGCTCGCTGAAATCATAGCCATAAAAATAGCCCTCCATCATTGTTTTATTTAGCTAGTCTATTTTACACTATTCTAGCCTATTTTGCAAGAACTTTTTCATTGTTTTGGGATTTTTTTCTTGCCATTTATTTTGGAGTTTCCTCTCATGCTTAAGAGAGGAAACTCCATCATGGGTCTTATAACAAAATTAATTCTTTAGGGGAAGCCGTCAAAATCTCGCATCCTCCCTCTTTGAGGACGATCACGTCTTCAATCCGTACCCCGAATTCTCCAGCTAAATAAATGCCGGGCTCGATGGAGCAGACTGCGTTGACAGGAAGGGGTTTTTCGTTGCGTGCATTGGTGTTGGGTTCTTCGTGGATTTCCACCCCCACACCATGCCCCAATCCGTGAGAGAATTTCTCGCCAAATCCTGCCTTTTCAATGACAGAGCGAGCCACGCTATCCACTTCTTTCCCTGTCATGCCGGCCTTTGCCACGGCGAGGGCTGCTTTTTGTGCTTCAAGCACGGTATTGTAGACAAGCTCCATCTTTTCGGTGGGTTTGCCCATACAGATGGTTCGTGTCATATCAGAGCAATATCCCTTGTAAAGACAGCCGAAATCCATGGTTAAAAATTGGCCCTTGTCAATGGTGCGATCCCCAGGGACGGCATGAGGGCGAGAGCCATTTGCTCCAGTGGCAACAATGATGGAAAAAGAGGGGGAGAGTCCACCTAGTTTTGCCATTTCGTAGGCAAGGCGAGCCGAAATATCCTTTTCGGTTCGTTGAGGGGTGATGAAGTTCAAGATCTCGGTAAATGCCTTGTCGGTGATCTCTTGCGCAGTGCGTAGGAAACCAAGTTCCTCCTCGGTTTTGACCGATCGAAGCGCCGTGAGTAGCGCCCCACCATTCACCAATTTACAAGGGAGTTTCTCCTCGTAAGAACGGAAGGTGGAAAGGGTGAGATATCCTTCTTCAATGGCGACCTCTTTGAGGTTATTTTTTTGGATAAATTCTTTGGCAAGACCGATGTGACTCACCTCTCCACCGATGAGATGACAGGTCACATTTTGGATTTTTTCACGTTCGATTTGTGCATTGACCGCTTCGATATAACGGCCATCCACCGAAATATGAACCTGAGTTGGGGTGAGCAAAATCAGTCCTTCATTGCGCATGCCGAGGGCATAAAAGCCACCGACTTCACTTGAGATAAGGATTGCTTCGAGGGAAAAGTCACCCAGTGCCTCTTGAATACGTTTGATGTGATTCATACTAAAAACTCCTTTAATAAAATATGGTTTGCTCGGTGTTCGAGCAATAATCCTGATAAATTTGCTTCATCCGTAGGGCATCTTGGCTTTGGGTGCCAGAAGATTCACAGATAAAGGTGGGGTTCCACCCACGTTGCGCCACTTCTTCGGCAAGTGGGGACCACAGGGGGCCAAATCCGTCGTTCTCGTCAAAGGTGACGTGACATTTCTCCCCCCCATTTTCGGTATAGACAATCTTGGAAAAATGACTGTGGAAAATTTTCGCCTTTTCCAGACCCAACACCTCTTGGGTACGGTCTAAAAAGTTCTTGTAATCCTCACGTTTTTCGTGGACGCCGATGGAGCGTGCGTATAGATGTCCAAAGTCGATACAGGGGATGAGTCGCAGGAGACGATCATCCTGCGTGCAGAGGTCGAGCACTTCGTCGAGGTCGCCCAGTTGATTGATCTTCCCCATGGTTTCAGGGCAGAGGGTGATGTCGGCATACCCCAAATCGTCACAGGCAGAAACCACGTCTCGCAAGACCTCTCGTGCCGTGATCATGGCATCGGATCGACTGCGTTTCATGAGTGCCCCCGAGTGAATGATCACTCGGCCAGCCCCCATTTGCTGCGCCACTGCGCAGGCGCCAGTGATATAACCGATGGTTTTTTTCTGGGAGTCTTTATCCACATTTGCAAGGTTTATAAAATAGGGTGCGTGAAGGGAAAGTGTGATACCGGCATCGGCAGCAGCTTTGCCGATTTTTCCGGCAGTTTCAGCACCCACATTGACCCCTTTCCCACACTGATATTCATAGCAGTCCAGTCCAATAGAGGAGAGCCAACTCGGCGCCTTGAGGGAGGACTTGCTCACGGTTTCGAGGTAGACGGTGCTGTTGCCGGCCACCCCGAATTGTGCCATACTCATATAAAATTCCTCCCTTTTGCCAGATGCCCACCCCGATATTCGGAGGCGATGCCAGC
>JAWXUK010000042.1:0-13186 GCA_044432785.1 Eubacteriales bacterium
TGGGTGTGGGGGAGACCGTGACAAAGGGGCAACCCCTCGTCAGTGGGTACACCGAACTTCCTGCCCCCCTCTATAGCGAGCAACCACCCCAGTGGCTCCCTGTCCATGCGAGCGCTCTCATTACGGCTCGGACATGGCGCACCCTCACTGCCATCACCCCACTTGGAGTGGAGGTAAAAACCGTGCAAGCTCAGTCCACCACTGCCTATCAACTGGATTTTTTATCCCACCAAATCGGACTATTTTCCTCAGATAATCCCCCGTCCACTTACGATAAAATCAAGACCACCACCAGACTCACACAGGGGTTACCACTCACATTTTCCACCATCAAACAGAGTTCATTTACCCTCGCCCCCACCACCATTATGCACGATGCAGCACGACAAATGCTGGAACAATCACTGCTGAACACCTTGCAGGAGATCATCGGAGATAAGGGAGAACTTGTCTCCCACGAATTTGTGGTGAGGATCACGGGGGATATGATTGAAGTGACCATGACGGCAGAATGTTTGGAGGAAATCGGATATACCTCCCCCTCGCCCCCCCTATCACTTGAACTGGAAGAACAGGAGATTTCACACCAATGACACAAACCATCAGTTTAGAACGGTTAGAGCAAACCATCGATATTTTTGGCTCTTTCGACGAAAATATTCGCATGATCGAGCGAGAATTATCGGTTGTCGTGGTCAATCGTGACGAAGAACTTAAAATCACAGGGGAGAACCCTGAAAACGTCATGAAAGCCGTGACTGCCATCGAGGGGGTGATTTCCCTCTCTACCCGTGGGGAAGAGATTACACCACAAAATGTCAGCTATATTATCGGGCTGGTTAAGACCGGAAACGCCGATAAAATTGGCAAATATTCTGGTGATGTCATGTGTATCACGGCAAAAGGCAAACCCATCAAGGCGAAAACCATGGGGCAAAAACATTATATCGACACCATCGAGGATAATACCATCACCATTGCCATCGGCCCAGCCGGAACAGGAAAAACCTACCTCGCTGTGGCTGCTGCTGTCACGGCTTTTCGCAGCAAAAAGGTCAATCGAATCATCCTCACTCGCCCTGCAGTGGAGGCTGGCGAGCGACTGGGTTTCCTACCCGGAGATCTGCAATCCAAGGTAGATCCCTACCTTCGTCCCCTCTACGATGCCCTCTTCGATATGTTGGGTGCCGAAACCTATCAAGGGTATCTCGAGCGTGGGAATATTGAGGTGGCACCCCTCGCCTACATGCGTGGTCGGACTTTAGACGATTCCTTCATCATCCTAGACGAAGCGCAAAATACCACTGGCGAGCAGATGAAAATGTTTCTCACTCGCCTTGGATTTGGCTCGAAAATTGTCATCACTGGGGACATCACCCAAATCGACCTCCCTGATGATAAGACCTCTGGCCTCAAAGAAGCTGCACGCATTTTAAGCAATGTTGAGGACATTGGAGTTGTCAAGCTCGATCATGAAGATGTGGTGCGACATGCTCTGGTACAAAGGATTGTCAAGGCTTATGAGAAGGATCCAAAGTCTTCCTCCCCTCAAAAGAAACAAGGAGGTCGCAAAAAATGAGCGACGAGCTAAAGCGAGATAGTCAAGAGGAGAGCGACATTTACGTCGTGTGCGACATTGAGATGGATGGAGTCGATGCGCTCATCCTTCGAGTTAAAGAGATCATCGAGGTTGTCCTCTTCGAGGAAGGCATCCTCTTCCCCTGCGAGATGAATGTTCTACTCACCGATGACGAGGGGATGCGTGAGTGCAACCTTGAAATGCGTGGGATCGACAAGGCCACCGATGTGCTCTCCTTTCCCATGTTCGACCTTGTGGCTGGCGAGCCCCCACATGATATCATCGAACTCGACCCCGAAACTGGGCTCTGTCCCTTGGGGGATATGGCGATTTCCCTCCCACGAGCTACGGCCCAAGCCGAGGAATATGGACATAGTTTTGTCCACGAAGTTTCCTATTTGACGGTACATTCCGTGCTCCATATTTTGGGGTACGACCACCTCGACGAAGGGGTGCAAAAAGAACAAATGCGTAAACGAGAAAAAGAAATGATGAAATTATCCATCTTTCAAGAAGGAAGGCACGAATGAAAAAATCAGGAATTATCACCCTCTGTGGCAGACCTAACGTCGGAAAATCCACCCTTACCAACTGTTTGGTTGGGGAAAAGGTTGCCATCGTCACCAACAAACCTCAAACCACACGCAATCGTATCTGTGGTATCTTGAACCGTGGCGAGAGTCAGTTCATCTTTATGGACACACCCGGTCTCCACAATGCCAAGACCCGTTTGGGGGATTATATGGTCAATGTGGTGCGACAATCTGTGTCTGAGGTGGATGCTATCGTACTTTTGGTGGAACCCATCCCCAAAATCGGTGCTGCCGAACAGGATTTGATCAACCGTATCAAGGGTTGTGGCTGTCCCTCGGTCCTCGCCATTAACAAAATGGACACCCTCGCCCACAAAACCGACCTACTCGAGGTCATCGAGTGCTACGGGGCTGCCCACGAATTTACTGCCATCCTTCCCATTAGTGCCAAAAAAGGTGAGGGTGTGGATGAAATGTTAGATTTACTGGAAGGGTTTCTCCCAAACGGTCCTCAACTCTTCCCCGATGACATGACAAGCGACCAACCGGAACGTCAAATGATGGCCGAGATTCTGCGTGAGAAGATTCTGCTCGCCCTTGATAAGGAAATTCCCCATGGTACTGCCATCGAGATTTCCAAGTTTTCGCAACGTGATAATGACGTCATCGACGTAGATGCTACCATTTTTTGCGAGAAAAATAGTCATAAAGGGATTATTATCGGCAAAAATGGGACAATGCTTAAAAAAATCTCCACCCAAGCACGGGTCGAGATGGAGCACTTTATGGGAGCCAAAGTTTTTTTGCAGACCTGGGTCAAGGTCAAGGAAAATTGGCGAGATAACCAGAATTTGATCCGTAATTTTGGGTACGAAGAAAAATAATTTTATCTTTTTTTTGCTTATGTGTACACAAACGTACAACTTTTGCCCCTTCCCCACCTCTTATAGAATGAGATTTCATTCCAAACTTATTTCTATATGGAGGTATCACTTATGTCAACAAATTATACACCAAACTACGATCTCTGCCAATGGGAACCCGAGGACCAAGTCAACCGTCTGGAATTCAATGAGGACAACCTCAAAACCGAGCAAGCACTAAACTCACTTGTCGCTCAAATCGCTACCCTTTCCTCGCAAATACAGGAGACCAATGCTTATATCCAACAAGTCGAGTCAACCGTATTCTCGAGTAACAACCTCCCCTTTGTTGTGGGCAGTTACACCGGAAACGGAGCTACAAGTATTACGGTGAACCTTGGCTTTAAACCTAGTCTTGTTATGCTAAACCTAGGTGGTGGTACCTATCATTATGGGTACTATTTCTGTGGTGCATTTGGTAACCAAAACTTTACGGCTTATGGTGTGAACACCGCAAATGTGAAACAAATTGCACTCTCAGTTTCTTCCAGTGGCTTTACAGCCTATCACTATAATACTAACTCTAGTCCCTATCTTAACCAAAAGGATGCCCCCTATCATTACATTGCATTTCGTTAATACTCGACTATTCTATCTATATCAGATCATAAAAACGGCCTATTTCCTCTTTTCTGGAGGAAATAGGCCGTTTTTTTAATCAAATTGTACTTGACGATACTCGGCAAGTCTTTTGAAAATGTGATCCACTAACTCGGTGCGTCCCTCGCCTTTTTCTGCAGAAAAGGGAATGATCTGCACGTTATCTTCCAATCGAAGCGTGTTGCGTATGAGTTCTAAATTGGGTTCAATCTCACGTTTTTTAAGCTTATCGAGCTTATTTGCCACCACAACAAGGGGGCAACCTGTCTGGACGAACCAATTTGCCATGGTACAGTCGTCTGCTGTGGGTTTGTGACGACTATCCACAATCATGACCCCTAAGCTCATCAGGGCTGGATCTGCGAAATATTGTTCGATGAGTTTTCCCCAACGGGCTCGCTCGGTCTTGGAGACCTTGGCGTATCCGTAACCCGGTAGATCCACTAAATAGAAGGCATTGTCGATCTTAAAATAGTTGATGTGAGTGGTTTTTCCTGGTGAATTCCCCACACGAGCCATATTTTTGCGATTCAGAATACGGTTGATCACCGAAGATTTCCCCACGTTGGAGCGACCTGAAAATACCACTTGGGCCAAGGCATCTCGTGGAAAATCCTTGACATGGGCAGCCGATAGAATAAATTCGGCGTTTTGTAAATTGATGTCCATGATGGCTCCTTACTGTTTGAGTGGGATGGATTTATCCTTTGGTAGAGGACGGATTTTGGAAGGTTCGATGGCTTTTCTACCTGGTTTTCTTCCCCTCTTTGGTTTGGGAAGTAACACAGTGGATAGCACCTGATCGATATCGTCCACTAAATAAAATTGCAAGCGATTGCGCACGGCTTGGTCAATTTCCTCTAAATCCTTTTCATTTTCCTTTGGAATGAGTACTAATTCAATGTTATTGCGCAGTGCTGCCATGGATTTTTCACGTAATCCCCCGATAGGTAACACTCTGCCACGCAATGTGATTTCGCCTGTCATTGCCACCCCTGCACGCACAGAGGTATTCGAGAGTGCCGAGACAATCGCCGTTGTGATGGCAATTCCTGCCGAAGGACCATCCTTCGGGACAGCCCCCTCAGGGAAGTGAATGTGAATATCCTTGTCCTTGTGGAAGTCCTTGTCAATATCGAGCTGATCCACCCGAGCCCGAATGAGGCTGACCGCAGTTTGCGCCGACTCCTTCATCACATCCCCGAGATTTCCTGTTAAGTTAAGTTTTCCTGTTCCATCCACGACGTTTACCTCAACCTCGAGGAGCTCTCCCCCAACCGAGGTCCAAGCAAGTCCGTTGACGATGCCAATACGTTTTTCAATGGCATGAGGTTCTTTGTGATATCTTCTACCACCCAAAAATTCGACGAGTTCTCTCTCACCTACTCTGACATGAAACCCCTCTTCCGAGACCACTTTCATGGCAACTTTACGGCAGAGTCCTGCAATCTGACGTTGCAAATTACGCACACCGGATTCACGTGTGTAACCCGAAATGAGGGAGCGCATCCCTCCATCTGTCACTTTTAGCACCGATTTTTCAATGCCGTGTCGCTCCATTTCCTTTGGGAGGAGGTATTTTTTTGCTATCTTGAGTTTTTCTTCGTCTGTATAGCTTGGTAGCTCAATGATCTCCATCCGATCAAGAAGGGGACGAGAGATGGTAGAGGTAGTGTTTGCTGTTGTAATGAAAATGACCTGTGAGAGGTCGAAGGGGAGTTCGAGGAAATGATCACGGAAAGAGCTATTTTGCTCCCCATCTAGCACCTCTAGCAGTGCCGAGGAGGGATCTCCACGGTGATCTCGTCCTAATTTATCGATTTCGTCGAGGAGTATGACGGGATTATTGCTCCCTGCTTGCTTCACTGCGTTGATGATCCGTCCTGCCATCGCCCCGATATAGGTCTTGCGATGACCACGGATTTCTGCCTCGTCGCTTACGCCACCGAGGGAAATGCGTGCAAAATCACGACCTAATGCAGTAGCAATCGAGGTTGCAATCGAGGTTTTTCCCACTCCAGGAGGTCCCACCAAGCAAAGGGTTTGTCCTTTTAGATCGGGGACCAGTTGACGCACAGCAAGATATTCCAAAATGCGTTCCTTCACCTTGAGCAGTCCAAAATGGTCTTTATCAAGCTGTTTTTTCGCTTTTGTGACGTCCACACGCTCGGCCGTGGATTTCTCCCATGGTAATTCCAAGCATACCTCGATATAATTGCGCAATAGTGTAGCATCCGATGAAGATTGCGATTGACGGTTTAGTTTTGCGAGTTCTTTGTAGAGTTTTTCTCGTACCTCTTCCGAGCATTTTAGATCACGGATTTGGCTACGATAGTCATCTGCTTCGTCAAAATCGTCCTCGTGGAGTTCCTCTTGAATGACCTTGATTTGCTCACGAAGGTAATACTCACGTTGATGATCGGACATCTTCGCCTGCGCTGCCGACTGTATATCTTGGTCAAGGGTTAAAATTTCCACCTCACGTGCTAGAAATCCATTGAGCTTTGAGAGGCGAGTGGTGGGGCGCAGTTCCTCTAAAATGAGCTGCTTATCACTGTTACGCATCGAGATATTTTGTGCGATATAGTCTGCAATATAACCGGGGTCATCGCTGTCTATCACCCCTGCGAGAAGCTCGGGCGAGGTGCGTGGGAGGAGTTCGGAATAGTTATAAAATAGCTCATAAGTGGAGCGAATGAGTGCCTCGGTACGGGAGGAATTTTGCTTGGTCGCCCCTTCGGGGATTGGGGTTACCTCGGCAAGGAGATAGGGGTGGTCGCTATCAATCGAGGATAAATTTCCACGAGAGACCCCCTCTACCATCACTCGAACATTGTCACCTGGAATGCGCAAGAGTTGCTGCACCATCGCAATGGTTCCCACATTGTAGAGGGAGTCTACAGTGGGGGTCTCATCCCTTCCGGTTCGTTGTCCCACCAAAAAAACAGGGGTGCTGGATGCCATCGCCTCTTCGAGAGCGTTGATGGAATTTTCTCTCCCCACGTCGAAATGAATCAAAACGTTTGGAAAGATGGTGAGCCCATATAGCGCAATTGCGGGCATGGTTTGCTTTTGTTTTGCCATAGTGTTATCCTCCGAAAAAACAACACCTGCTAAAGAAACTTAGCAGGTGCAGTATTGACACAGATTCCCTTCGGAACTCCGTATTCACACCCCCAAGAGGGAGGGATTATTTTTTGCTTTCGATTTCCTTCTTTTTCCCTACGGATTCACGGAAAAGAGTGGGGGCTGCGTCCTCGGTGACGCATGGCTCGGTAATGACCACCTTTTGCACGGCTAGGTCGGAAGGAATATCGTACATAATTTCGTTCATGACCTCTTCCAAGATGGCACGCAGTCCACGAGCACCAATTTCACGCTCGACGGCAAGTTTTGCCACGGCTTGCAGTGCCTCTGCCTCAAACTCTAACTCGACGTTATCAAGATCAAGGAGGGTTTGATACTGTTTGACCAGTGCGTTTTTGGGTTCGGTCAAAATACGAACCATCTCTGCTTCCCCAAGGGATTCCAATGTGGTGATGACCGGTAGACGTCCCACCAGTTCTGGGATGATACCAAATTTGAGCAGATCTTGTGGTTGGATTTCTTTGAGGAGTTCCCCCACGTTGCGATCCTTTTTGCTTTGAATTTCGGCTCCGAACCCCATATTACGACGATCGAGACGGTTTTCGATGATTTTATCAATTCCCTCGAAGGCGCCACCACAGATAAAGAGGATATTTTTGGTGTTGATTTGAATGAACTCTTGATGTGGGTGCTTACGTCCCCCTTGTGGTGGAACGTTTGCTACAGTACCCTCGATAATTTTGAGGAGTGCCTGCTGAACACCTTCTCCCGAAACATCTCGAGTGATGGAGGTATTTTCGCTTTTGCGTGCGATTTTATCCATTTCATCCACATAAATGATGCCGTGCTCGGCAAGTTCGATGTTATAATCGGCTGCTTGGACCAAGCGAAGAAGGATATTTTCCACATCGTCACCCACATAGCCTGCCTCAGTGAGGGTGGTGGCATCTGCGATGGCGAAAGGAACATTCAAAATCCGTGCAAGGGTTTGAGCGAACAGGGTTTTACCACAACCCGTGGGTCCCATGAGCAAAACATTGCTCTTTTGTAGCTCCACCTGGTTATCTGTTCCGAAATAGACACGTTTATAGTGATTGTACACGGCAACTGCAAGGTGTTTTTTCGCTTGCTCTTGCCCTACAATGTATTCGTTTAAGATGTTGTGAATATCTCGTGGTTTGGGGATTTCTCCCCTTTCTTCCGAGATTTCAGGTAACATATCCGATCCATCGGTCAAAATTCCGTTGCAAATATTGACACAATTATTACAGATATAGACAGCCATGCTACCTGCACCACCGATCAAGCGATCTACTTCATCTTGGTTTTTTCCACAAAAGGAACACTTGATCTGTCGTTTTTTATCATCATTCTTTGCCATTGAATCCTCCTTTTCCCTCGGCATGAGATGGGGTGCTTTTGATTTTGGGACGAGGGTTATCTCTTATCGATGACCTTGTCAATGAGTCCATAGGCAAGTGCCTCTTGTGCCGACATGAAGTTATCACGTTCGGTGTCGAGGGCGATCTTTTCAATCTCTTGTCCTGTGTGGTCGGCAAGTAGGTTGTTGAGCTTATCTCGAGTTTTCAAGATCCAGTCTGCGTGGATTTTGATATCGCTCGCTTGCCCTTTTGCACCACCAAGTGGTTGGTGAATCATGATTTCTGCGTTGGGAAGGGCGATGCGTTTGCCCTTTGCCCCTGCAGAGAGCAAGAACGCACCCATCGAAGCAGCCAAACCGACACAAATGGTGGAAACATCGGCTTTGATATACTGCATGGTATCGTAAATTGCCATACCAGCTGTGACCGAGCCACCTGGGCTATTAATATAAAATTGAATATCCTTATCGGGGTCTTGCGCCTCGAGATAGAGGAGCTGTGCCACGATCAAAGAGGCTGTGACATCGTTGACCCCATCCGATAAAAAGATGATACGGTCGCTAAGCAGACGGGAATAGATGTCGTAAGAGCGCTCGCCACGGTTGGTTTGCTCGACAACGTAGGGCACTAAACTGTTAAAACTCATGAATGATTCTCCTTTAATTGGGTGATATAGTCCATACTACCCAAAACTTTGATGGCTTAGACCAATTATTCTTCAGAAGCAGGATCTGCCTTCTTTTTACGAGTGGTTTTTGGTTTCTCTTCGCCAGAATCCTCTGCCTTTTTGCGAGGCGCACGTTTTTTAGGGGCGTCGGTTTTCTCAGCATCAGCCTTTTTCTCGGTCTTTTCGTCGGCTTTATCTTCTTTTTTCTCGGTCTTAGTGGCCTTTTTAGTTGTTTTCTTAGCCTCTTTTTCTTCCTTCTTTTCTGGAAGAGGTCCGTCTTTAGACTCGCTGATCACGAGCTCGGCTGCACGTTTGACCAAAAGGTCGGAGCGCAATGTCTCGTCTGGGACAGCAGCCTTAACTTGCTCTTCCGAGACCTTGTAAAGCTCGGCAAGTTCTTTGACCTCTGCTGCGACGTCGGCATCGGTAATCTTGAATTTTTCTGCTTTTGCCACGGCATCTAGTGCCAGTTGACTTTGCACTTGGAAGAGGGCAGTGGGGCGCATGGATTGACGCACCATGTCCATGTTTCCACCTGTCATACGGGCATAGTCCTCCATGGAGATCCCTTGGCTTGCGAGGCGACGGGTATAGTCTTCCAGAAGTTTATCCACTTGGACCACCACCATGGTTTCAGGAATGGTGACCTCCATGTTATCCACGAGTTGTTGCATGATAGCATCCTCGAATTTTTGGACGGACTCCTCCTCACGGCGGGTCTTAACCTTGGCTTCGAGGTCGGCTTTGAACTCTTTTAAGGTTTCGAAGGTGGAGACGTCTTTTGCAAATTCGTCGTCGATTTCAGGTTTTTCAGAAACCTTAACTTCGTTGATTTTAACCTTGAAGACCACTGGTTTTCCAGCGAGGTCTGCGTGGTAGTTTTCAGGGAACGTGATGTCGATTTCTTTTTGATCGCCAATCTTCATGCCAATGAGTTGCTCTTCAAATCCAGGGACGAAAGAGCCAGAACCGATGACGAGGTCGAAGTTTTCACCCTTACCACCGTCGAAGGGGACACCTTTGTCGAAGCCTTCAAAGTCGATCACAGCAGTATCGCCATCTGCGACGGCACGATCCACAGAAACCAAACGGGTTGCACGACTGATATAGGGTTGCATTTCTGCTTCGATATCGCTCTCGGTGACTGCTTCAGGGGTTTTAGGCGCAGTGAGCCCTTTGTAGGTACCTAGTTTGACCTCAGGACGGATCGAAACAATGGCTTCAAAGGTGAAACCGTCGTCGTTAACTTCGAGAATTTTGGTTTGTGGGAAACCAACTTCGTCGAGTTTTTGCTCTGCGATAGCGGCTTCGTATGCGTCGGGGTAGCAAAGGTCGATGGCATCTTCGTAGAACACGCCAGAGCCATACATACTTTCGATCATTTTACGGGGTGCTTTGCCCTTACGGAAGCCAGGAACATTGATGCGCCCACGGTTTTTTAGATAGGATTTTTGTAGTGCTGGTTCAAATGTGTCGTGATCGACGGCAATGGTTAAGGTGACGGTGCTGTTTTCGTTTGTTTCAACATTAGTGATTTTCATAGTGTTCCTCCAAGTTTTATGTGTGGTATTTGGGAATGATTCCCTGACACAATTTTTTCGCTTCGTTCTATTTTAACAGATTTCAGATTCTTTTTCTAGTGAAATTAGAAAAAAATTTTAATCTTTTATTTTCAGGGGTTGAAAGCCTAGAAAATCCGAAGATATCAGACGGTATTCTACCCCGTTAATCTCTCTTTCCACTGCAGTTTGGTGGGTTTTTCCGTGAAGATGCCCGAAATAGCATTGCTTCACTCCGTATTCTTTGAGTAATTCCACGATTTCTTCACATCGATAGTTGTGCGTGATGGGAGGATAGTGCAAAAAGCAAAGCTTTTCTCGTTCCCCTCCCTGTTTGAGCGAGGTTTCAAGCCTTTGTAGCTCACGTCGAAAGATCTTTTCGCTTTGGGATTCCCTCTCTTCTTCGTAAAACCATCCTCGTGTGCCACACAGGGCGATTTCGTGGTAAAGGTGACAGTTATTATGCAAAATCGAGAGGTTATGGAACCCATTTTCCTCAAAAAAGTGGTTCATTTTGGCGAGACTACTCCACCAGTAATCGTGGTTCCCTTTTGAGAGAATGATGGAGCAGTCGAAACTTGCAAGGAGTGCGAAGTCCTCTCGTGCCTCCTCTAAGCTCATCCCCCATGAGATGTCGCCACATAGGAGCAAAGTATCCTCTTTGGTGAGGGTTGCAAGGGAGGCTCGGATTTTATCCATGTATCCTACCCATTTACCCCCAAAAATATCCATTTCTTTCGGAGTTGCAAGGGAGAGATGGGTATCACCCATTGCATATAGTGCCATGGATCACCTCAAAAAAGATCGGACTGCAGAAATCATATCCTCTTTTTCCACCACCTCGTGGAAGCGAGTTTCCTTGCCTCGCAATGTGGCGAGTGGGTATGGCACCAAAACTTTACTGGTTTCTGCGAGTTGGTCTAGGCCATCTAGTTCTTTTTTCTGCTTGTCACGAGGGATGCCAAGTGCTTCAAGGACGCTCTCGGTGAATTTGAAGGGGCTTGCTGTGGAGGCGACGATGGAGGGTGTGGTGTCCCCTGTTTCGGCTCGATATTGCTCGAGTGCGTGAAATCCAACTGCAGTATGAGTATCCATCAAATAACCATTCTTTTTGTAGTGGTGTTGGATGGTCTTGGCTGCTTGCTCGCTGTCGCAGCGATAGGATTTAAAGGTGCGAGTGATCCGTGTTAAGATATTTTCCTCCACCTGGTATTTGCCTGTCTGGGCGAGCTCCTCCATCTTTTTTGCCACCCAATCCGTATCGAGGGAGAGGGCGTAGAGCAAACGCTCGAGGTTGCTCGAGATGAGGATATCCATCGAGGGGGAGGTGGTGTTGTAAAAGGGGCGATTACGGTTATATTCCCCTGTTTGCAAGAAGTCGGTGAGGACGTCGTTCTCGTTGGATGCGCAGATGAGTTTATCGATGGGAACCCCCATTTGCTTTGCATAGTAAGCAGCGAGAATATTACCAAAGTTTCCTGTGGGGACACAGATATTAACAGGGTCGCCCATTTGGATCTTTTCTTGTACCAATAGGTCACAATAGACCGAGGCATAGTATACAATCTGAGGCAACACACGTCCCCAGTTGATGGAGTTTGCCGACGAGAGTAAAAATCCTCGCGCAGCAGCTTCTTGGGCGAGTTCCTGATTTTGAAAGAGGTTCTTGACCCCTGTTTGGGCATCGTCGAAGTTGCCTACCACGGCTGTTACTCCCACGTTGTTCCCCTCTTGAGAGACCATCTGGAGTTCTTGCACGGCAGAGACCCCACCTTTAGGGTAGAATACCATGACCTTGGTTTTTGGGACGTCACGGAACCCTTCGAGTGCGCCCTTCCCTGTGTCTCCCGAGGTTGCCACCAAAATGCAAGCTGTCTTGCTCTCGTCCTCCTTCGTGAGTGCTGAGGTGAGCAAGTGTGGCAACATTTGGAGCGCCAAATCCTTGAAAGCGCAAGTGGGGCCATGCCATAATTCAAGGGCATAGGTTCCCTCGGTCACCTCCACGACGGGGGTGATTTCTGGGGTATCGAACTTTTCGGTGCTGTAAGCTTTTTGGGTGTAGTCATTTAGCTCTCGAACCGAATATCCCTCTAAAAAGAGCTTCATCAGGTAGACTGCACGTTGAGAATACGCCATTGGCTTCATATCCTCGAGGGCATTTTTGTGCAACTTGGGTATGTATGCTGGCACAAATAGCCCACCGTCATCTGCAAGTCCTTGCACCATGGCGTGGGTTACCGAGTGATGTAGTTCGTGGTTGCGTGTGCTGATATAGTGCATTTGCTTCAAATCCATTCCTAGTAGATAGCCCAACGATGGGAAAACGAGGTCGTACATACTTTTCCATTATGACAGAAAAGAGTGAAAAGGTCAAGTTTTTATTGCAAAAAAATCCAGAGAATTTGCAATTTCCTCCCCCACGTCTCCTTGCTTGCTCATAAATTACGATCTATTTGTGCTCTATTGGTGTATTTTATCCTGCGAGGGTTCGGTTTCCTTGAAAATGCGTTCTATCTCCTTCCTAAGGGATCCCTTACTGGGTCCTACCATATAAATAACCCAATCTAAAAGGCATTTTCGAGATATTCGATGACCGGATGCTCGGTCTCCATCCCTTGGGGCGCATAGAGACTGACCACATCGAATCTCACCTGATGTGGGGTGGGGTGCTCGGCGAGGTAGCTCTCGCCTGCGAGGGTGAGCTTGCGCTGTTTATGGATATCCACAGCCTCGTAAGCATTGCCAAATCTCTTGTTTTTACGCAGTTTCACTTCAACAAGCACCAACTGATCCCCTCGCTCTGCGATGAGGTCGATCTCGCCGTAACGACATCTCCAGTTGCGCTCGAGGATGGTG
>JAWXUK010000043.1:0-13016 GCA_044432785.1 Eubacteriales bacterium
TCGTTACCTGCCACGGTGTACATTTTTTCAAGGTCAATGGGTTCGCCACCCACGGTGACGTTTTTCACACGGTATTCGCCTTCGACGGATGAGAAGTTACCCTCGTCATCAAGCACCAAGGAGGATTCCACGGTGGTGTCGATTTGGTAGGTCATGCCAGAAACGCTGAGGAATCCACCACTGCTAGAAGGGGTGAGGCGAGCTCCCATTTCGAGGGCATCCACAAGGGTTTGTCCACTGACAGAAAGGGATGTGGTTTCGTTGCCAAAAGGTTGGACAGAGATGATGTTTTCGTAAGTGATGTCCCCTGCGAGGATGTCGGCACGGGTACCACCACCATTTGCAAGTGCGACGTCGGCTTCCATCATGATGCGATAGGCATCTGCGAGGAGGTTTCCGATGTTTGTCTCTTGGTTACGGCCGAGATAGTCGCCGGTTTCTGGATCAAAGTGGAGGAGGTCGACGTTGGTGTAAGCCACCACTTCTGCTAAGATCAGTTCAAATTCTTCATTGATGGTGTCCATCACAGCAGTGACTTCTGCCTTTTTCTCGGAAAATTCTTCATCAACATAGCCCACGGTGAACTCTAGTGTGTCGAGGTCGATGATGACTTCGCCCACTGCGTCAAAGCGAGAGCCTGCTTGGGTAACCACGACGGGGTTACCCTCTTTATCAAGGATAACCGAGCCAAGGTCTAAATCGTGGGAGTGACCATCGAGGAAGAGGTTCATTCCAACGGTGTTTTCGATGATATCGGTGGAGCGCCAAGGGGCTGCAGTGTCTTCAATGCCCATGTGGCCGATACCGATGATGAAGTCGGCACCTTCTGCGATACAACCATCAATGGCACCTTGGATGTAGTCCACCATTTCGGTGCCTGCTTGTCCAAAACCATAGAGGTAGTTACCCTCGCCATCTTGGAAGTAGGCTGGGGTGGATTTTGTAAGGCTCTCGGGGGTGGTCATACCCACGACGCCAATTTTTACGCCGTCGATTTCATAGATGTCGTATCCTGCGAAGACGGATTCGCCAGTGGTGACATCCACAAAGTTTGCCGAGAGGACGGTTGCTGTAATTTGATTCATGAGGTTTAGACCTTGCTCCATGCCATAGTCAAACTCGTGGTTACCTGGGGCAAAATAGTCGTATCCCACGGCATTCATGATGTCGATGGGGGCTTGCCCTTGGGTGAGTGTTCCGAGAGGACCACCTTGGATGACGTCGCCTGCGTCCATCAAAAGGACGTATTCTTCGCCGATTTCAGCTTCCCATTGGTCACGATAGGCTGCCACACCGTCATAGCCGATGTTACGGTCGACATCACAGTGGATATCGTTTGTGTGGATAATGACCAATTGATTTCCGCCATCTGTTGCTGCTACTGGGAGGACAAAGCTGGTTGCCACCAATGCAGACAGGAGGAAGGAGGGGAGTTTACGAGTGTTTTTCATCATGAATTACCTCATTTCAAATTTAGGGCTTTATTCCTTCACGGATTCGCTACTAAGATTATATCAAAGGTATTCCAAAATTGCAAGATAATATTTTGTAAACATTTGCAGAAATAATCATGTTTTAATTGTGCATTTTACCAAAAAAATGTTTTTTATCTTCAGCAGAAAAGAAAGGTTTTTCCTCACCCCTGTTTCTGCAACTTGTTTTCTACCCTTTTACGTGGCTCGGACCCCTGTGAATTGAGGGTTGCAATTGCGCTATTTTTTCTGTATACTGTAAGGTATCATTTGAAAAAGAGGTTTCAACTATGGGTTCGGTTATTCTATTCATCGCTACCTTCACTGGTGCTATCACCATTTATGAGGCAATCGCCATGACCATTCCAAACCAGGCCTTTCTTAGCTTGGTCTCCTTGGTGGGTGGCGCCATTTATTTTTTCCACATTCTTCCTTGCGCCATGATGTGGCAATGGCGAAAGGATCGCTACGATCGAGATATGAGACTGGCACGCAATGCTCGCTATAACAAAGAATATCCCGACCCACCCGAACATCGCCCCATGTCCACTCTTTTCAAGGTTTACTTACTATTGATTGTGCTATCCATTGTTCGATTTTCGATGTAGTTTCTTAAATTCGACTTGCGAGAATCGAAACTTTGTGCTACAATGAAGAGTGCAAGATTTTATATTACTATATTAAAGGAGTGTCTATCATGACCTATAAAGAAGAGTTTATATTATTTATGGTGGATTCTGGAGTGCTCACCTTCGGAGATTTCACCACCAAATCGGGGCGCAAAACCCCCTATTTCGTCAATACTGGCAACTATAAAACAGGTGCCCAAGCAGCCAAACTTGGGGACTATTATGCTGCCTGCATTCAAAGCAATATCCCTGATGAGATCCACTGTCTCTTCGGCCCTGCCTATAAAGGGATTCCCCTTGCTGTGACTGCTGCTGCCTCGCTTTATCGTAACCACGAGCGTGACCTTCCCTATTGCTTTAACCGCAAAGAGGAAAAAGACCATGGCGAGGGTGGTTCTGTTGTTGGGTATCAACCTCAAAAAGGGGACAAAGTGGTCATCGTGGAGGACGTGGTCACGGCTGGAACTGCTGTGCGCCAGTCCATTGAACTCTTCGAGTCCATCGCCCCTGTCACCATGAAGGCACTTATTGTCTCGGTGGATCGTATGGAGAGAGGCACCAAGGATTGCTCTACCCTAGATGAGTTGCGCCAAGATCACGGCATCGCTGTCTACCCCATTGTCACAGTGCGTGAGATCATTTCCTTTTTGCACAATCGCCCTGTCAACGGCAAGGTCATTTTAGATGATGGCCTAAAATCTGCGATGGAAGATTATTTAGCGCAATACGGTGCAAAATAAACTGGGGGTGTTGGTATGTCTGAGCAACAACCACAGCACTACGGCAAGGGACATCGGGCGAGGATCAAGCAACGATTTGCAACGGCTGGTCTGCTCGGATGGCATGACCACGAAATTTTAGAACTCACCCTCTTCTACGCCATTCCCCAAGGGGATGTCAAGCCTCTCGCCCATGCACTGATTGAAAAATTCGGCTCCTTTGCCGGGGTGCTTGATGCCCCCAAAGAGGCATTAATGACGGTCAAGGGGGTGGGGGAGCATACTGCCTCCTTCTTGATTTTTTGCTCCTCGATGAGTGGCGCCTATCTCGCCAGTCGCACCAAGGTTGGCACCATTGTCAACCATGCTGGGGATGCCCTACCCCACCTCGCTCCCCACTTTCACGGACAGACAAACGAGATGGTTTACGGTCTCTTTCTCGATGGTAAGAATCAGGTGCTCGGGGTGCGAAAACTTGCCGAAGGGAGCATCAATTCCACAGATGTCAACGTGCGCCGTCTTGTGGAAGAGGCGGTTTTCTTGCGTGCCCTTAACGTCTATCTCGCCCACAACCATGTGGCGAGCCTTGCTTTGCCGTCCTTTGCCGATGTCACCACCACGCAGATCTTTTCCGAGACCCTACAGCAAGTGGGGCTCTGTCTGGTGGATCATCTTATTTTCGTGGAGGACGATATGATCTCTCTGCGTGAGAGCAACCGACATAATAAAATCATTTTCTACGAACCAAGGAGGGATTTCGATGCCCCAGTTTGAGGTGGTATCCACCTATCTCCCCTCGGGGGATCAGCCCAATGCCATTGCCTCCCTCGTGGAGGGTGTGAAGATGGGACTTAACGAGCAAACCTTGCTCGGTGTGACCGGTTCGGGCAAGACCTTTACCATGGCAAAGACCATCGAGGCGCTGCAACGTCCTGCCCTTGTCCTTGCCCACAACAAAATTTTAGCTGCGCAACTTTGCGCTGAATTTCGGGAGTTTTTCCCTAATAATGCAGTGGAATATTTCGTCTCATACTACGATTATTATCAGCCCGAGGCCTATATCCCCCACACCGATACCTTTATCGAAAAGGACTCCTCCATTAACTCGGAGATTGAGCGACTGCGCCACTCCTCGACTGCTTCTCTCTTCGAGAGACGTGACGTTATTGTGGTGGCTTCGGTCTCCTGTATCTATGGTTTAGGAGACCCCATCGACTATGCAAACATGGTGATTTCACTTCGGACAGGAATGACCAAACCCCGTGACGAACTCCTCGCAAAGCTCATCGAAATTCGGTATGATCGCAACGACGTCGCCTTTGATCGCAATATGTTTCGGGTGCGTGGGGATACCGTGGAGATCTACCCTGCCTACTTCCAAGGGGTTGGGGTTCGTGTGGAGTTTTTCGGGGATGAAATTGATCGTATTTCTGAGATCAACGTGGTGACAGGCACCCCCACACGTCTCCTCGAGCATGTTGCCATTTACCCTGCCAGTCACTATGTCACCACCCCTGAAAAAATGGCAAACGCTGTAGCAGAAATCAATCTGGAACTGGGAGAGCGCCTTCGCTTTTTCGAGAGCGAGAATAAACTGGTCGAGGCGCAACGGCTCAAGCAACGCACCCTCTACGACATTGAAATGATGCAAGAGATCGGCTTTTGCAGTGGTATCGAGAACTATTCCAGAGTAATTTCAGGTCGGCCTGTGGGTTCGGCGCCCCTCACCTTGATGGACTATTTCCCAGATGATTTTCTGATGTTTGTGGACGAGAGCCATGTCTCCCTTCCTCAAGTGCGAGCTATGTATAACGGAGATCGTGCCAGAAAGACCTCCCTCATCGACTACGGATTTCGTCTCCCCTGTGCCTACGATAATCGCCCCCTGAAATTCGACGAATTTGAAGAGCGCATCGGTCAGGTCATCTATGTCTCGGCAACCCCTAGCCCCTACGAGAGGGAACGTTCGGGGCAGATTGTAGAGCAGGTGATCCGTCCAACAGGACTGCTCGACCCCATCATCGAAATCCGTCCTATCGAGGGGCAGATTGATGATTTGATTGGGGAGATCAATCTGCGCATCCAAAAGGAAGAACGTGTCCTCATCACCACTCTGACCAAGAAAATGGCAGAGGATTTAACCACTTATCTGCAAAATGCCGGGATTCGTGTTCGCTATATGCACCACGATATCGACACCATCGAGCGCATGGAGATTGTGCGAGATTTGCGACTTGGTACTTTCGACGTCTTAATCGGGATCAACCTACTGCGTGAGGGATTGGATTTACCTGAAGTTTCGTTAGTCGCCATCTTGGATGCCGATAAAGAAGGGTTTCTGCGTTCCGAGACCTCCCTCATTCAGACCATCGGACGTGCAGCACGCAATGCCGAGGGTGTGGTGCTCATGTATGCCGATAAGATCACCCCTTCGATGGGACGTGCCATCTCGGAAACCGAGAGACGGCGCAAACTCCAAGACGACTACAACAAAGCAAACGGCATCTCGCCCAAAACCGTCATTAAGTCGGTGCGTGATGTCATTGAAATTTCCTCCTCGGCTGGGGATAGCGCACAACGGTCGGGACGTGTCAAGGCGATGACCAAGCAAGAGCGAGCCCGTGAGGTGCATCGTCTCGAGCAAGCCATGGCAGAAGCAGCAAAGATGCTCGAGTTCGAACTTGCTGCCACGTTGCGTGACCAAATCATTGAACTAAAAGGATAAACGATGTTTGCACACTCTATCGGCACTCCCTCCCCTTTCGGGGAAGGTATGCGAATTTGAAACCCTGACACAGTGCAACATCGATAAAGGAAGTATTATGCAAGACCATATTTATATCAAAGGGGCGAGGGAGAACAACCTCAAAAATATCGACCTGAAAATCCCACGAGATCAGTTGGTGGTGCTCACTGGACTATCAGGCTCTGGTAAGTCCTCCCTTGCCTTCGATACCATCTATGCCGAGGGGCAACGTCGCTATGTCGAGTCCCTCTCGGCGTACGCACGTCAATTTTTAGGGCAGATGGAGAAGCCTGATGTGGACTACATCGACGGACTCTCCCCCGCCATTTCCATTGACCAAAAGACCACCTCGAAAAACCCTCGTTCCACGGTTGGGACGGTCACCGAAATTTACGATTATCTCCGTCTGCTATGGGCACGAGTGGGAACCCCTCACTGTCCCAAATGTGGCAAAGAGATCATGCAACAGACCATTGACCAGATCATCGATCAAGTGCTCACCCTGCCAGAATCCACCAAGATTCAGGTGATGGCTCCCCTTGTGAGAGCAAGAAAAGGGGAACACCTCAAGGTCTTTGAGGATGCTCGTAAGTCGGGGTATGTGAGGGCTCGTGTAGACGGGATCGCCTACGATCTCTCGGAAGAGATTCGCCCTGAGAAAAACAAGAAACACAACGTCGAAATCATCGTGGATCGGCTTGTCATTCGTGAGGATATTGCCAGTCGGTTGACCGATTCTGTCGAGACAGCAACCTCCCTCTCGGGTGGGCTTGTCATTGTCAATATTTTAGAGGAAGATCGTGACCTCCTCTTCTCGCAGAACTATGCCTGTGATGATTGCAATATTTCCATTGAGGAACTCACCCCTCGGATGTTTTCCTTTAACAACCCCTACGGTGCGTGCGAGACCTGTACTGGTCTGGGTGCGCAACTCAAAGTCGACCCTGATTTGATTCTACCCAATCGAGATCTCTCCCTCCTCGATGGCGCTATTGTGGCTTCGGGGTGGAACAATATCAAGGGGGACGGCATTGCTCGGATGTACTTCGAAGCACTTGCCAAGAAATATAAATTTCGTCTCTCCACCCCTGTCAAAAACCTCTCGGATGAGGTGGTTGATATTATTCTGCGTGGCACTGGGGAGGAGACCCTCACCCTTCACTACGAACAAGCACGTGGAACTGGTACCCTCCATCAACCCTTTGAGGGGATTTGCAACAATCTCGAGAGGCGCTATCACGAGACACAGTCGGATGCTATGCGTCGGGAACTGGAAGCTAGTATGTCGCAATGTCCCTGCCCTGCCTGTCAAGGGAAACGGCTTCGCCCTGAATCCTTGGGGGTGACGATCAATAACCTCGATATTGATGCCTATTGTCACATGTCGGTGGACGATGCACTCGCCTTTATGGAGGATTTGAACCTCAACCCCACCCAAACCATGATTGCAGAACGAATTTTGAAGGAAATTCGGGAGAGACTGGGCTTTTTGCGCTCGGTGGGATTGCAATACCTCACCCTCTCTCGTGGGGCTGGTTCGCTCTCGGGAGGCGAGAGTCAACGGATTCGGCTTGCCACGCAGATTGGTTCTTCCCTGATGGGGGTGCTTTATATTTTGGATGAACCCTCTATCGGACTCCATCAAAGGGATAACGATATGCTCCTCGCAACCATGAAACGTCTGCGAGATTTGGGCAATACCCTCCTCGTGGTGGAACATGACGAAGATACCATGCGCTCGGCTGATTTTATCGTGGATATCGGTCCTGGTGCTGGCTTGCAAGGGGGAGAGGTTGTTGCCTTCGGTACGGCTGAGGAAGTGATGGCAAATGAAAACTCCCTCACTGGGGATTACCTCTCTGGGCGCAAGAAAATTCCTGTTCCTAAAACACGGCGCAAAGGAAACGGCAGAGCCCTCACCATTCACAATGCCACGGAAAACAATCTGCAAAATATCACGGTGGATTTCCCTCTTGGGGTACTCACCTGTGTGACTGGGGTTTCGGGGTCGGGGAAATCCTCGCTGGTCAACGAGATTTTGCAAAAAAGTTTGGGTGCCACCCTCAATCGGATGAAAACACGATCTGGTGCGCACAAGAAGATCACTGGGGTGGAATACCTCGATAAAGTGATCAATATTGATCAGTCCCCCATCGGTCGCACCCCACGCTCTAACCCTGCCACTTATACTGGACTATTTGGAGATATTCGTGACCTCTTTGCTTCCACACAGGATGCAAAGGCGAGGGGTTATGCGTCGGGACGGTTCTCCTTTAACGTACGTGGTGGACGGTGCGAGGCTTGCTCGGGGGATGGTCTGCTCAAGATTGAAATGCACTTTCTCCCTGATATTTACGTCCCTTGCGAAGTGTGTAAGGGGAAACGCTATAATCGTGAGACCTTAGAGGTGCGATACAAGGGAAAAACCATCTACGAAGTTTTAGAGATGACTGTGGAGGAGGCATATCCCTTCTTCGAGAATATTCCCAAAATTGCCAATCGTCTCCAAACTCTATTAGATGTGGGTCTGAGCTATATCAAGCTCGGGCAGAACTCTACCACCCTATCGGGAGGGGAGGCGCAACGGGTCAAACTTGCCACGGAACTTTGCAAAAGATCCACGGGTTCCACCATCTATATTTTGGATGAGCCCACCACAGGACTGCACAGTTATGACGTTCATCGCTTAATTGACGTGATACAACGACTGGTGGAGACCGGGAATACTGCTGTGGTCATCGAGCATAATTTGGATGTCATCAAGACGGCAGATCATGTCATCGATCTAGGCCCTGAAGGGGGAAGTGGTGGTGGATTTATCGTTGCCACGGGTACCCCTGAGCAGATTGCAAAGTGCAAAGAATCCTATACTGGAAAATATTTGAAGAGGTTGCTTAAGAACTAGAGAAGGTTTCTATGTCACCTTCTCCCTCGTCACCTTCTCCCCTCATTTTTCATAGAATGGTCTGAGGTGATTGAAATGGATATTATTATCGTACTTTTGGGGAGTGTGACCCTGATTTTGCTTGGATCCTTGATAGTGGCACGGCTCCTCCTCCCCTGCGAAGGGGTGTGGCTTGTGGTGGGTGCCACTGGGGATGGTGGAAATCTGCAACAACGTCTGTACGGCTTGATGTGGCTTCGTGGATTGGGGCTGTTGCGCTGTCCTATCTATGTTCTGTGCCACAACCTCACGGCAGAGGGGGAACTTTTGACTCGCCACCTCAAAGAACGGTGGCACAGCATTATTTTATACCAAAAATGACGGGAGGAATGCCCTATCGCACAAGAGATGCTCACCCTAGACGGTTGTGTAGAAGCCGTGATTTTTCAAAATAAAGAGAATGGCTTTTGCATCATCAAATTTGAGGTGGAAGGGGAGGAACAAACCGTCCTTGGTACCATGCCCGATATTACCGAGGGGGAATCCCTCTCGATACAGGGGTATTTCACCACACATCCCTCCTACGGATTGCAATTTCGGGCACAATTAGTGGAGCGCAAAATGCCTGAGGGTCGATCCGAGATTATGCGCTATCTCTCGGCTGGCACCATCACGGGAGTGGGGAAAGCCACTGCTAAAAATCTTGTCAACACCTTTGGAGACGAGGTTTTGGAGATTTTAGAAAAGCACCCAGAACGTCTCGCCGAGGTCAAAGGGATTACCAAAAAACGTGCCGATACCATCCATAAGTCTTACTGCAAGCAGATGGGGACACGTCGACTGCTCACCTTTTTAGCGCTCCACAATCTCCCCACAACACTCGCCCCGCCACTGGCAGGGTATTACGGAGATTTGGCGCTCACTGTGGTGGAGGATAACCCCTATCTCCTCACCGAGGAGGATTTTGGGCTAGATTTTACCCGTGCCGACCAACTCGCCATGAAATTAGGGGTCCCCTCTGACGATTTTGCACGTCTTAAGGCTGGGGTACTCTATGAATTGCGCACCAATTTAAGTAACGGACACTCCTTCCTCCCTCGGCAAAAACTCATGGCTGATACGGCGCATCGTCTCTCCTGTAGCGTGGATATGCTCCCCTCTGTACTGGAAGAGCTCATTGTCAAAGGGGATATCATCTCAGACCCTGTCGGGTCGGAAGATGCCATCTATCTGCCTACTTATTACGATGCCGAGGATTATGTCTCACACCGAATGTCAGAGATGGCGACAGCAGAACTCCTCCCACCCAAAAACCTAAAGAAACTACTCAAACAGATTCAGATCGACCAAGAGATGACCTATTCCCCTCTCCAACAAGAGGCAGTGATATTGGCTGCCCACCATCAAGTGATGATTCTGACCGGTGGACCTGGTACAGGTAAGACCACCTCTTTACGTGGGGTGCTAGCACTCTTCGAGCAATTGGGACTGGATACTGCACTGGCTGCCCCGACCGGTCGTGCTGCGCAACGATTGGGGGAGCTCTGTGGAGATGATGCCTCCACCATTCATCGTCTGCTCGATACTGCCATGGACCCTCAAACAGGAAAAATGACCTTTCTACGCAATCAAGATGATCCCTTAAGCGCCGATGCCGTCATCGTGGACGAGACCTCGATGGTGGATCTGCTTCTGATGTCCTCCCTCCTCTCGGCACTGCCTAACGGCTGTCGTTTGGTGTTGGTGGGGGACCCGGATCAGCTCCCTTCGGTGGGAGCTGGCAACGTCTTTGCCGACCTCATCGCAAGCGAGCGAATTCCCATGGTACGACTGACCGATATTTTTCGGCAAGCACAGGAGAGTAGTATCGTCTGCAATGCACACGCCGTCAACCGTGGCGAGCTACCCGACCTCTCGCAAAAGTCGGGGGATTTCTTCTTTTTATCGAGCACCTCCCCCAACGAAACCGTGGATACCATTGTGGATCTCTGCCGTCGGCGTCTGCCCGAGCGCATGGGGATCCCTTCGGACCAAATACAGGTGCTCTCTCCCACTCGTCGCCGTGGAACCGGTACCATGGCACTTAACAAAGCCCTACAAGAGGCACTCAACCCACCTGACGACTCCAAGGGAGAACGCACCTATGGTGACTGGATTTTCCGTGCTGGAGATCGGGTGATGCAGGTTAAAAATAACTACGATATCACTTGGAAGTCGGGGGATACCGATGGTATGGGTGTCTTTAACGGGGATATCGGCAATATCACCACGGTAGAGGGGGGGCTTGTTACGGTCTCCTTCGAGGGGAAAGAGGTGGAGTATACCTCTGATATGCTCCTCGAATTGGAACCTGCCTTTGCCATTACAGTGCACAAAGCACAAGGGAGCGAATACAAAGCGGTTGTACTCGCCACCCTCGATGGTGCTCCCATGCTCCTCACACGAGGGGTGCTCTATACGGCGATCACTCGGGCTCGCTCCCTCTTTATCGGGGTGGGAGATCCCCACGTGGTGGCACAAATGACCAGTAATCACCAAGAAACCAAACGTTATAGCGGACTGAAACTTCGCCTACTTACCTTCTAAGGAGTCATCATGAATCAAACCAAGCAATTATCCCTCGCTGCCCTCTTTGCAGGTGCCATCACCCTTGTCACTGCCTATGTGCTACACATACCCATTCCCACTGGTGGCTATATCCACCTTGGGGATGCCCTCATTTATCTGGTTGCCTGCCTCCTCCCCACCCCTTATGCCATTGGGGCTGCTGTGGTGGGGGCTGGGCTTGCAGATCTGCTCACGGCTCCTATGTGGGTGCTTCCCACCATTGTGATCAAAGGGCTCATCGTCCTCTTTTTCACGAGCAAACAACCTCGCATTTTGTGTCCTCACAATATGGTGGCTGTGGTATTGGCGGGGATTCTCTCCCCTATCGGATACGGAATTGCTTCTGCCATGATGATGGGGAGCGTGATGGGCTTTATCCCTCAAGTGCTAGGGACTAGCCTACAAAGTATTGGGAGTGGAGTGGTCTTTTTTGTGCTCGCCTCTGGGTTTGAGCGTAGCAAGGTGAGGTTAGACTAATTCCACTGCAACTTGATTGTTTTGTGCCGAGACCTGAAGCACCTTTCCACTGGGGGCTTGGTGGGCGAGCATGAGATCGGCTGCCGGTGTCTCTACCCATGAGGCGATGGCTCGACGGAGGGGACGTGCGCCATAGTTTTTGTCCTTCCCTGCCTTGGCGATGAGTGGAATCACCCCCTCTTCCACCTCCATGGTAATCCCATGGACTGCCAAACGGTACTTGGTTTGGGCGAGCAGTTGCTCTACGATTTCGGTGAGACACTGATCCTCTAACGGATGGAAAACCAATGAGCTATCCAGTCGGTTTAGGAACTCTGGACGGAAGGTCTTTTCCACCTCACGGAGCACCTCGTGTTCGATGCGAGCACGGTTATACCCCTCCCCTATGCCAAACCCCATTTGATCCCGTTTGCGAAACTGTCCTGCCCCGAGGTTGGAGGTCATGACCAGAATGGTATTGCGAAAATCGGTGGGGCGCCCTTGGGAATCGGTGAGCACCCCCTCTTCCATCACTTGGAGGAGGATGCTCCAAATGTCCGAGTGTGCCTTCTCCATTTCGTCGAGTAGTACCACCGACCACGGATTGCGTCGCACCTTTTGGGTGAGCTGTCCCCCCTCGTCATGCCCGATATATCCTGGGGGAGATCCGATCAGTCGTGAGACCGAGTGCGCCTCCATATACTCCGACATATCAAATCGAATGAGTGCCTCCTCACTTCCGAATAAGGTACTCGCTAAGGTACGGCAGAGCTGGGTTTTACCCACTCCACTGGGACCTAACAACAAAAATGCACCGACCGGACGTCTGGGATCTTTGAGTCCTAGGCGTCCTCTTCTAATGGCTTGGGAGACCTCGTGGACTGCCTTGTCCTGTCCGAGGAGGGTTTCTTTCAGGGTGCTCTCTAGCTTCTGGAGTGCCTGTTTGTCCTGTTCGGTGGGGTCGGTGATGGGGACCCCTGTCCACTGGGTGAGCACTTGATGGATGTGCTCGGCTCGCACCTGCGAGCAACCTGACTCCTGTTTCCACTTGGCACGCTCTTGCTTGAGCTCTTTGGAAAAATCCTCCTCCACATCACGGAGGATTGCTGCCTCTTCGAAATTTTGGGACTCGATGGCTTGGGCGAGCTGTCCCGAAACCTGAAAGACACGGTTAGAGAGTGCCTGCAAATGTTCGGGAAGGGTTCCCCCTCCGAGCCGTGCTTTGGAGGCAGCTTCGTCCATGAGGTCGATTGCCTTATCCGGCCAAAAACGGTGAGGGAGATAACGGTGGGAGAGATCCACTGCTGCGATCACTGCCTCGTGGGTGATCACGATTTGATGATGGCTCTCGTACCGACTTTGGAGTCCGAATAGAATGGCTAGGGTGTCCTCTCGTGTGGGTTCTTTGACCGTGACCGGTTGAAAGCGTCGCTCGAGGGCGGCATCCTTTTCGATATATTTGCTATATTCGTCGAGGGTGGTAGCGCCGATGACCTGAACCTC
>JAWXUK010000044.1:0-12875 GCA_044432785.1 Eubacteriales bacterium
GTGGTAGAGACCCCTCCAGTGGTAGAGACCCCTCCGGTGGCAGAGACACCCCCAGTGGCAGAGACACCCCCAGTAGTGGCCACCCCTCCAGTCATGGAAACACCACCCGCAGAGGAAATCTATACCCCTCAATACGAACAATCCTATGACGACACCACAGCCCCCAAAAAATCAGGAGCTCTAAAAGTAGTGGTAGCAATTCTGCTCGCCTTGGCTCTCCTTGGTGGGGGAGGTTTCCTCGCCTCTCAAATGATGGGTAGCGATAAGACGCCGGATAGAGAACAATCAGACACTGACGACGACGATACCTCCGACCGAAATCAGGATACCGAAGATCAACCAATCGACCCAGACGAAGAGGAACTAGCCCCCCCAGAGGATACCCCAGAAGTCCCCGATGCACCAGAGGAGATTATCCTCTCATCGGTTGGAAGACACGATTACTCGGCATATCCAGAAATTTCGATTCTGACGAGATTTGTGGATCAAAATGGGGCGAATCTCACCACATTACCGAATGATTTTGCGCAAAACCTTACCTTGACAGAAAATGGATCAAACATCACATTAACAGGACTCATACAAACAAATCCAGAGATCAACCCCTCATTTGTCTACGATGTACAATACTCCAGAACGCAGGACGAAATCTTGCAGGGAGTGACAGCCTATACCAATTATCTCATCTCAAATGCCTATGGGGATCTCGCTCTACATACAGATTCCAGTGGTGGTAGAATTAGCACAAGTTATGCCAAGGACTACGATGGCTTCCTCTCAACCATGAACTCTAGCACAAACGCAGGAACAGGCACTCCCTACGACAAAGCAATGTTAGCCCTCGAATTTGCAGCATCCCAAGGGGGACAACAATATATCGTCATGATCATCGACTACACCGATGATTACTCAACCACCACGACAGAAGAACTCATAGGATACGCAAATTCCATTAATGTTCCAATCAACGTCATCGTTGTAGGTGGATTATTTTACTCAGAAGAAGTGACAAAAATCGCAACATCAACAGGGGGACAATACACCCTTCTCTCTCAAACCGATTTTGCAACCGACCTCACCGAAGCCTTAGTAGAGGCGCACCTCCACTGCACTGCACCCTTTCTCCTTACCTACACAACCCCCCTCCAAAACGTGGAAAACTATCGCAGAATCATCATCTCCACAACAGAACAGGAAGGGATAAGTGGATCTCTCGAGACTGGAAGCCATTATGTCCCCTCCCAGCAACAACTCCCAGTTGAGGACTACATCATTGCAAATTCAAACTCTGCTATTCTAGTGGAGGGGGATCTCGCAGGACTCACCCTCACCCAACTGCGCATCGCACGCAACGAAATCTATGCTCGACATGGTTGGGAGTTCAGCGACCCCTATCTCGCCGAATGGTTTAACAGCAAACAGTGGTACCAAGATATCGAAACTAGAAATAATACCATCGTACTCACCCCTCGTCAGCAAGATAACATTACCTTAATCACAAAGGCAGAGACAAATATCATAGAGAATGGGATCATCTTCCCCAACGCCTCGACTGAGTTGCTCACAGGACTAGACCTCGGATTATCGACCGAAGTCCTCCAAAAGGGATTAGCACAATTCGCCACCATGCCATCCTCGGATATACTCGCTGAAAATTATGTAAAGCTACAGCAAGCGACACAGGGAGGATAAGATGAAACAAATGATATACTCACTTTTGATGTCCCTTCTCTTGGTTGCTTGTGGAACCACAACTCCCGAGGTCGCCCCCGATCTCACCACCCCTCCAGTCCAAGAGCAAACCACCCCAGACCCAACCCCGGAAGTAGACCCAACCCCAGAGCCCACCCCCGAACCGGAACCCGAACCAGAACCCGAGCCAGAACCGGTTTCCCTCGGTCTCGTGGTCATTGATGCAGGGCATCAGGGCAAGGGCAACTCCTCTCAGGAGCCCATCGGACCAGGGGCAACCACAACCAAGGCAAAGGTGAGCTCAGGGACCACAGGACGATTCACCGGAATTCCGGAATACGTCCTAAACCTCGAGGTCTCCCTCATGCTCGAAGAGGAATTGATGGCACGAAACATCGAAGTGATCATGGTGCGTGACACCCACGATATCGACATCTCGAACTCAGAACGAGCTGCCATCGCAAACGAGGCAAACGCAGATGCCTTCATCCGTATCCACGCAAATGGATCGGACGACCCCAATGCCTCGGGCGCTTTCACCATTTGTGGCACGGCGAATAACCCCTATTGCCCTGAAATCTACGAGGAGAGTCGACTCCTCTCCGATATGGTGATTGATGGCTTTGTAGCAGCCACAGGGGCAAAAAAACTCGCCGTATGGGAAACCGATACCATGAGTGGTATCAACTGGTGTACCGTGCCGGTCACCATCATCGAAATGGGATTCATGACAAACCAAGTAGAGGATGAACTCATGGCAACCCAAGCATACCGAGAAAAAATGGTAAAGGGCATGGCAGACGGACTTCAAGCCTACCTCGAACTCAAAACAGCGACCGAGTAACCCAAGGAATATTTATTTCGAAAACCCCTTGACAAAAGGGAAAATTTCGGATAAAATAGTGACCATAAATTAATTATTGGTAAAAATGGGGTGCTGTTTTGAAAAAGACCTATGAAGAGCTCGAAGCCGAAGTCAAAAAGGGGTACGAGTTTAGTTCCATCATGAACCGCAAAATCTTAGAAATGCTCAAAACCCAAAAGGAACTAGAAACCAAGTACCAAGAGGAAATCGCAGCTCTCCAGTGCGAACGAGACGGCCTCCTCGAATCCCTCTCCCAGCTCCAACTAGAAAACCACGAACTGGAAGAGCGCACCCAAGCCCCACCTCTCGAGCGCAACAGTCGCAAGGCAGGGCGCAAAAAGGTGGCAAATCACGAAACCGTCGAACTGGTGATGACCCTTCGTGAAACTGGGGTTTCCTACGTCAAAATCTCCCAAGTTCTCGAAGAGAGATTGGGTGTCAAACTAGGTCGCACCACCATCGGAGAAATTGTCCGAGGGACCTACACGCCATTAGCGCCACCCCCAGAACCAACCCTCCAGCAAAGTGAAGGTCTCGCACCTTGATGAAAAATAACATTGCCTCGATCTGTCACAGGTCGGGGCAATGATTTTGTCCTCACGATCAACACGGTTTTGATACATTATAATATAAGGTAGGGGGATGCAAATTTCACCAAAGCGAAAGTTGCTTATGATCTGCAACAGGGGACAAGGACTTCTGCTATTTATTCAAATTTTTTCTAAAAAAAGTATTGACATTCCCCCCTATATATAGTACAATAATCAAGTGCCCTTATGGGGCACAGTCTGCGATGAAGCGGGAGATTGCGAGAAATCGGTAACTTTCGTGGAGTATGTCCGTTAATCGGGCGGCTGAGCATATTTCTGTGGCGATATCAAAATGGGTATATCACCGCTACCGAAATAGGTCTGGCTTGCGTTGGTACGCCAGTTTTATTTCGTCTGAGGAATGATACGCACGATACAGTGTACAGAAAAAAGCTCTCCGTATGGAGCGAAGGGCAAAGACATCATCACTTCATATTACTAGGAGGAATCCCAAAATGGCAACACAAGAAAAGATCAGAATCCGACTCAAGGCCTACGACCACCAACTCATCGACCAAAGCGCTGAGAAAATCGTCGAGACCGCTAAACGCACAGGTGCAACCGTCTCCGGACCTATCCCCTTGCCTACCAAACGTGAGATCATCACCATTCTCCGTGCTGTGCACAAGTACAAGGATAGCCGTGAGCAATTCGAGCGTCGCACCCACAAAAGATTGATCGACATCCAAAAACCTTCGCAAAAAACCGTCGAGGCACTCATGTCCCTCGATCTACCTGCAGGTGTGGACATCGAAATCAAACTCTAAGCACATACCCCCAACCTACGTTAGTACCACGACCCATCGTGTTTCGAGATGGGCGGGTCAAGTTGCTAGAGCAATGGACAAAACCCTGTGAGAGCCAACTCTACCAACCAATAACCTGAATTATAGGAGGAATACCCCAAATGGAAAAAGCAATCATCGGCAAAAAGATTGGCATGACTCAAATCTTTGATGAAGCTGGCAAAGTTGTACCGGTCACGGTCATCGAAGTCGGCCCTTGCGTCGTCACACAAAAGAAAACCCTCGAGCGTGACGGATACGAGGCAGTTCAACTCGGATTTGATGTTGTCCCACAGCGCAAGCTCTCTAAGCCAGAGCTCGGCCACCAAAAGAAAGCAGGCATCGAGGAATTCCGTCGTGAACTCAAAGAGTTCAAGCTAGACGGCATCGACACCTACGAAATCGGACAAGAACTCAAAGCAAACTTCTTTGAAGCAGGCGAGTACGTTGATGTCACAGGAACCAGCAAAGGTCACGGTTTCCAAGGGCCTATCAAACGTCACGGCGCACACCGTACCCCAATGACCCACGGTGGTGGACCAGTTCACCGTCATGCAGGTTCTATGGGTTCTGGTACCAGCCCAGGACGCATCTTCAAAGGTCACATCGGTGCAGGACAAATGGGTAACGAGCAAGTCACCGTCCAAAACCTCGACATCGTCGAAGTGGACGAAGAGCTCAACATCATTGCAGTCCGTGGCGCAATCCCAGGCCCAAAAGGTGGCGTCGTTTATGTAAAATCCACCGTCAAGACCCATGCCGAGGCAAAGGGTCCTGCCGATTCTGGAAAAGTCAACCCACAAAAGGCTTCTGCTCGTGTCAATCCACAGAAGGCTTCTGCTCGTGGCAAGTAAAGAAAGGAGAGTTTGAATTATGGCTAACGCAACAGTATTTGATTTATCCGGCAAGAAAACAGGCGAGATTGAGCTCTCTTCGGCTGTCTTTGGCATTGAACCCAATGCTACAGTGGTGCACGAAGTGGTCAAAAACCACCTTGCAAACCGCCGTCAAGGCACCCAATCTGCACTCACTCGTGCTGAAGTATCCGGTGGTGGCAAGAAACCTTGGCGCCAAAAGGGAACAGGTCACGCCCGTCAGGGTTCCACCCGCTCCCCACAATGGACACACGGTGGTATCGCATTCGCACCAAAGCCCCGTGACTACAGCTACACCGTCAATCGCAAGGTCAAACGTCTCGCACTTAAATCCGTCCTCTCGGCAAAGGCCGCGGCAGGCGAGATCATGGTGGTTGACGGCTTAGAACTAAGCGAGATCAAAACAAAAACCATGGGCAATCTGCTCACTGGCATCGGTGCTGGCAAAAGCGTAATCATCACCGCAGAACACAACGAAAAGGTCTACAGATCCAGTCGCAACCTCAAAGGTGTGATTGTCACTAGCTCTAAGTTGCTCTCGGTCTATGACCTCGTCAATGCCAAAAACCTTGTCATTGACAAAGCTGCCCTCACAATCATCGAGGAGGTGTTTGCATCATGACAAAGGCATACGACATTATCAAAAGACCAATCATCACCGAGCAATCGATGGAACAGGTCGAACTAAAACGCTACACCTTCGAGGTGGATCGTTCTGCAAACAAAATCGAAATTGCGAAAGCAGTGGAAGAAATCTTCGAAGTCAAAGTGGTCAAGGTCAACACCTTGAACATGATTGGCAAAAAGAAACGCATGGGTGGCCGTCCAGCTGGCAGACGTAGCAACTGGAAAAAAGCCATGGTAACCCTAAGTGCTGACTCAAAGACCATCGAGCTCTTTGACGGCATGGTGTAAGGAGGAAGTTATGGGAATTAAATCATTTAAGCCAACCACCCCCTCACGCCGTCATATGACAGTGTCCACCTTTGATGGGGTTGATAAAAAGGCGAAACCAGAGCGCAAGCTCACAGAAAAGCTCAAAAAGAGCGGCGGCCGTAACAGCTACGGTCGTATCACCGTCCGTCATCGTGGTGGTGGTAACAAACAAAAATATCGTATCATCGACTTCAAACGCAACAAAGATGGCGAAGCAAAGGTGATCAACCTTCAATACGATCCTAACCGTTCTGCAAACATCGCTCTAGTCGAGTACGCAGATGGTGAACGTCGTTACGTGATCGCAGCAAACGGTGTCAAGGCAGGATCCACCATCTCCACAGGTGTTGGCTCTGATATCCTACCTGGTAACTGTATGCCAATCTCCAGCATCCCAGTTGGTGAGCTCATTCACAACATCGAGCTCTACCCTGGTAAGGGCGCACAACTTGTTCGCTCTGCTGGTACCTTTGCACAGCTCATGGCAAAGGAAAACGGCATGGCTCAAGTTCGCCTCCCTTCGGGCGAGGTTCGCTATATCCGTGAAGAGTGCAAAGCCACTCTCGGCCAAGTGGGTAACACCGACCATGCTAATATCAGCCTTGGTAAAGCAGGTCGTAAGCGTCACATGGGCTGGAGACCAACCGTCCGTGGTTCGGTCATGAACCCCTGTGATCACCCCCACGGTGGTGGTGAGGGTAAATCCCCTGTCGGCCGTGCAGGCCCTGTAACCCCATGGGGCAAACCCACATTGGGCTACAAAACTCGCAAAGCGAAAAACCGTACCGATAAATTTATTGTTAAGCGCCGTGGCGCGAAGTAAGGAGGGAGTAAAAGATGAGCAGAAGCGTGAAAAAAGGCCCCTTTTGCGCCCCAGAGCTACTCAAACGTGTGGACGAATTGAATGCGAAGAACGAGCAAAAAGTGCTTAAAACATGGAGCCGTGCCTCCACAATCTTCCCATCCTTCGTGGGACACACCTTTGCAGTACACGACGGACGCAAACATGTCCCTGTCTATGTCAGCGAAGACATGGTAGGACACAAACTCGGCGAATTCGTACCAACCCGCACCTATCGTGGTCATGCGGGCGGTAAAACTGGTAAATAAGGAGGAGAGAGACCATGGAAGCAAGAGCACAACTAAATTATCTACGGATCTCCCCTCGTAAGGTCAAGATCGTCGTAGACTTAATTCGTGGAAAAGACATCGGCACAGCAATGACATTGCTGATGCACACTCCAAAAGCAGCATCCGAACCTGTGATGAAATTGCTCAAGAGTGCAGTGGCAAATGCCGAAAACAACCACGATATGGATCCAGAGAATCTGTACGTCAGCGAAGTATTTGCAAACCCAGGCCCTGTGATCAAACGCATCATGCCTCGGGCACAAGGCAGAGCTTACCGCATCTTAAAACGTACCTCGCACGTCACAATCGTCGTGCGTGAGAGATAAGGGAGGAGGAATACAATGGGACAAAAAGTAAATCCCCACGGCTTTCGTGTGGGCGTAATCAAAGATTGGGACTCTCGCTGGTATGCCCGTAACGAAAAGGTGGGAGACCTCTTAGTCGAGGACTATAATATCCGCAAATACCTCAAGAAAACCTTGTACTCCGCCGGTGTTCCCAAGATCGAAATCGAGCGTGATAGCAAAAAGGTTCGCATCTATCTCCACTGCGCACGTCCAGGCGTCGCAATCGGAAAAGGTGGCGAGGAAATCGCAAGAATCCAAGCCATCCTCTCCAAGAAAATCGACAAACCTGTCGACCTCAAAATCATTGAAGTTGAAAACGTCGATAGCAACTCCCAACTAATCGCAGAAAACATCGCACAACAACTCGAGAAACGTATTGGTTTCCGTCGTGCAATGAAAAATGCAATGGGTCGTGCTATGCGTGCAGGGGCTCGTGGTATTAAAACCTCGGTTTCTGGTCGTCTCGGTGGAGCTGAAATCGCTCGTACCGAGCACTACCACGAGGGAACCATCCCCCTACAAACCCTCCGTGCCGATATCGACTATGGTTTTGCTGAGGCAAACACCACTTACGGTAAAATTGGCGTTAAGGTCTGGGTTTACAAGGGCGAAGTCCTCACACAAACCCTTCGCACAACCCCACGCACACTTGACACCTCTAAACCTTACCAAGAGCGCAATCGCAATCGTCGCCCAGGTCAAGGTGGTCAACGTGGTGGCTACAACAACAATCGTTCTGGTGGCCCAGGTGGTTACAACAACAACCGTCCAGCAGGCCAAGGTGGCTACAATAACAACCGTCCCCAAGGTGGTTACAACAATAATCGCCCAGCAGGTCAAGGTGCACCCACTCGCCCAGCAGGCACACCGGTCACCTTCAAGCCTAATACCAATAAACCAACCAATCCAAGTCAACCCCCTAAGGAAGGAGGCACTCAGTAATGCTTCTACCCAAAAGAGTAAAGTATCGTCGTGTCCACCGTGGCAGAATGAAGGGCAAGGCGACCCGTGGCAATAAAGTTTCCTATGGTGAGTTCGGCCTCATGGCTACCGAGCCAAGCTGGATCACAAGCCGTCAAATCGAGGCAGCTCGTATCGCAATGACCCGTTACACAAAACGTGGCGGTAAAGTGTGGATCAAAATCTTCCCCGATAAACCTGTCACACAAAAACCAGCCGAAACCCGCATGGGTTCTGGTAAAGGTTCCCCAGAATACTGGGTTGCTGTGGTCAAACCAGGTCGTGTTATGTTCGAAATTGCAGGTGTTCCTGAAGAGGTCGCACGTGAGGCACTCCGTCTCGCAATGCACAAACTTCCAGTCAAATGTAAATTCGTAACCCGTGAAGAAACCGAGAAGGGTGGTGAGGCGTAAATGAAAGCAAATGATATCCGTGAAAGCCTTCGCAAACTAAGCGGAGCAGAGCTCGAAGCCAAACTCCTCGACCTCAAAAAAGATTTGTTCCACCTGCGCCTGCAGCACGCAACAAATCAACTAGAAAACCCCATTCGCATTGCACAAGTGCGCAAAGATATCGCACGTGTCAAGACCATCATTCGTGAGCAACAGCTCACAAATAGCTGATTAGGAGGAAAACATCATGGAAAAAAGAACTTCTTCCCGTAAAACCAGAGTCGGCTTGGTGGTTTCGGATAAAATGGATAAGACCGTTGTGGTCGCCATTGCCGACCGTGTGGCCCACCCTCTGTACAAGAAGATTGTCAAAAGAACCTATAAATTAAAAGCTCACGATGAAGAAAACCAATGTGGCGCAGGCGATCGTGTCCGTGTCATGGAAACCCGTCCTCTCTCCAAAGATAAGAGATGGCGTGTGGTTGAAATCATCGAGAAGGCGAAGTAAGGAGGTGCCTCAATGATACAACAAGAAAGTTTTCTGCGCGTTGCCGACAATACCGGCGCCAAAGAGATCAAAACCATCCGTGTCTTGGGTGGCTCCACCCGTAAATACGGTAATATCGGTGATGTCATCGTGGCTTCGGTCCGTAAAGCACAACCCGGTGGAACTGTGAAAAAGGGTGAAGTGGTCAAAGCTGTCATCGTGCGCACCCGTCGTGGGGTCCGTCGTGCTGATGGTTCCTATGTCCGCTTCGACGATAACGCTGCTGTCTTAATCAAAGATGATAAAAACCCTCGTGGTACTCGTATCTTTGGCCCAGTGGCTCGTGAGCTCCGTGATAAAGATTATATGAAAATCTTGTCGCTCGCTCCAGAAGTACTGTAAGGAGGACTATAGTTATGAAACATCTAGATATCAAACGTGACGATACCGTCGTGGTCCTCTCTGGTAAAGATAAGGGCAAACGTGGCACAGTTCTCGAAGTGATGCCAGAAGCTGGCAAACTCATCATCGAGGGTGTCAACGTGGTCTCTCGTCACCAAAAACCTCGCAGACAGGGTGAAGCCGGCGGCATCATTCGCAAGCCTGCACCCATCTATGCTTGCAAGGTCTCCCTCATCTGCCCTAAAACCGATAAACCCACCCGTGTGGGCTACCGCTTCGAAAATGGTAAAAAAATTCGCTATGCCAAAAAGAGCGGCGTAGAAGTATAAGAGGAGGAATAAAGATGGCAACACCCAACGTAAAAGCAAAATATCGTGCCGAAATCGGTCCTGCTCTTATGCAGAAATTCGGTTATAAATCGGTGATGCAAATCCCCACCATCGATAAAATCATCATCAACGTCGGCTGTAGCGAGGCTAAGGAAAACCCTAAAGTCCTCGACGCAGTTATCCGTGATCTTACAACCATCACAGGTCAAAAAGCAGTGGTCACCAAAGCGAAAAAATCGGTGGCAAACTTCAAACTCCGTGAAGGTATGCCTATCGGCGCAAAGGTCACACTCCGTGGCGACACCATGTGGGAATTCGTCGATCGTCTCTTCAACGTTGCGCTCCCACGTGTGCGTGACTTCCGTGGCATCTCTGCCGACTCCTTTGATGGTCGTGGCAACTATGCACTCGGCGTGAAGGAACAACTCATTTTCCCTGAAATTGAGTACGACAACATCGACAAAATCCGTGGTATGGATATCGTCATCTGTACCACAGCCAACACCGACGAAGAGGGCCGTGAACTACTTGCACAAGTGGGCGCACCCTTCGCTGGACGCTAAGAGGAGGAATAGAAGATGGCTAAAAAAGCAATGATTCTGAAACAACAGAAAACACCTAAATATTCTACTCGTGCTTACAACCGTTGCAAACTCTGTGGTCGCCCTCACGCATACCTGCGTGACTACGGCGTCTGCCGTATCTGCTTCCGCGAGCTTGCATACAAAGGTCAAATTCCAGGCGTGCGTAAAGCAAGCTGGTAAACCATCAAGACTGAGGATATCCCTCATTTTGTATAGTCCCCAGTGCGGAAAACGTGGTCAAAAGGTCGGTGCTGCCTAACTCCGATACCTTGCCACGGCTACGAATTTTATTCGTAAATTTGATAGGAGGTAAACCCATGCACATTACAGATCCCATTGCGGATATGCTAACTCGTATCCGCAACGCCAACAGTGCGAAACACGCAACTGTCGACGTTCCATCTTCCAAGATGAAAAAATCCATCGCACAAATCCTACTCGATGAAGGCTATATTAAAAGCTTTCAAATCATCGATGATGGTAAACAAGGCGTCATCCGTATCACTTTGAAATACCACGCTGGTAAAGAAAAGGTGATCATCGGACTTCGCCGTGTTTCCCGCCCCGGCTTGCGTGTGTACGCAGGCAGTGAAGAATTACCAAAGGTCCTCCGTGGCCTCGGTATCGCAATCATTTCCACGTCGAAGGGCGTTATGACCGACAAGGCTGCTCGAGCCGCTCACGTCGGTGGTGAAGTCCTTGCGTTCATTTGGTAGAAGGAGGAATAGGAATGTCAAGAATCGGAAGAGCTCCTATCACCGTCCCAAGTGGTGTGGAGGTTACAATTGCAGGTGACAACACCGTCACCGTCAAGGGCAAAAAGGGAACACTCACTCGTCAATTTGCCCCCGCTATGGTCATCACCAAAGATGGTGATGTGGTCACAGTGGCTCGCCCCAACGACAACAAAGAAAATCGCTCCCTCCATGGCTTGACCCGTACCCTGGTCAACAACATGGTGATCGGTGTTTCTGAGGGCTTCTCAAAAGAGCTCGATGTCAATGGTGTCGGTTACCGTGTCGCTATGGAAGGCAAAAAACTTGTGATGAACTTGGGCTATTCGCACCAAGTCATTGTTGAGGAACAAGATGGCATGACCATCGAAGTCCCCAACCCAAACAAGATTGTGGTCAGTGGATGCGACAAACAAAAGGTCGGACAATTCGCTGCTGAAATCCGTGAGAAGAGACCCCCAGAACCCTATAAGGGCAAGGGAATCAAATATGCTGATGAAGTCATCCGCCGCAAGGCTGGTAAGACTGGCGCTAAGAAATAAGGAGGTGTGCTATCTATGATTAAAAAGGTAAAAACAAATGCCGAAAAAAGACAACGTCGTCACCGTCGTGTCCGTGGCAAAGTGAGTGGCACGCCACAGCGTCCACGTCTCAACGTATTCCGTAGCAACACCAACATCTATGCTCAAATCATTGATGATATGAGTAAGGTCACTTTGGTGTCTGCTTCCACCCTAGACAAAGAGTTCAAAGCAGAGGGCAACAAGACCGAGCAAGCCAAAGCAGTTGGCGAGCTACTTGCTACCCGTGCAAAAGCAAAAGGCATTGATGTTGTCGTGTTCGACCGTGGTGGATACCTCTATCACGGACGTGTGCAAGCACTTGCCGATGGCGCCCGTTCGGGCGGCCTACAGTTCTAAGGGAGGAGGAATTATATGGCTAGATTTGAAAAAGAACCCAGTGAATTCATTGAAAAACTGGTATTTCTAAACCGCGTTTCCAAAACTGTGAAGGGTGGACGTATCTTCAAGTTCGCAGCTCTCATGGTTGTCGGAGACGAAAAGGGTCGTGTCGGATTCGGTCTCGGAAAAGCTTCCGAGGTCCCCGAAGCAATCCGTAAAGGCATCGAGGATGCTAAGAAGAATATGGTAACCATTTCCCTCTCTGGCACCACCATTCCGCACGAAACCATCGGCGCATTCGGCGCAGGTCGTGTCGTGATGAAGCCAGCCGCACCAGGTACCGGAGTTATCGCCGGTGGACCTGTCCGTGCCGTCATGGAGGCAGCTGGTATCAAAGATATCCGCACCAAGTGTTTGCGCTCAAACAACCCACAAAACGTCGTTGCTGCAACCTTCCAAGGACTTCGCTCTCTGCGTAGCCCTGAGCAAGTGGCAAGACTCCGTGGTAAGAGCGTGAGTGAGATTGTGGGCTCAGGAGGACAATCCAATGGCTAAACTAAACATTAAACTCGTCAAGAGCTTAAACGGTCGCCTTGTCAAGCATCAAGCAACCGCAGAAGCACTCGGACTACGCAAAATTGGCGATGTCACCGAGCAACCTGATAATCAGGCAACTCGAGGCAAGATTGCCAAAATCGGCTACCTGCTTCAGGTCACCGAGGTTAACTGAAAGGAGGCGTGAGAAATGAATTTGCATGAACTTTCCCCCGCCGAAGGCTCCAACAAAAAAGCGTTCCGCAAAGGACGTGGTAAGGGTACAGGTAACGGTAAAACCGCAGGTAAAGGACACAAGGGTCAAAAGGC
>JAWXUK010000045.1:0-12844 GCA_044432785.1 Eubacteriales bacterium
TAGGGAGTTCACGTGATGGGGTTGGGACTGGGGTTTTTTCGACGAAGGGGGCTTGCTCGAGAAGGTCGTCGCTTTTATCCATGGGGATCACCTCGTTTTTTGATATGTACTATTATACCCCTTTTCGAGGAAAATCGCAAGTAAAATTTTTTTGATAAAATTCCTTTTTTCTATTCTTTTTTATCCGGAAATTTGTTATACTATATAGTAGGACAATTTTTACCATGAAAGGAGTTTTCTATCTTGAAACAATTTACAACATTAAAGGACACTTTGGTGGAGAAACACCCTGATTTAGAGTTGCTAGAGCGTCAAGTATTAGCACCATACACCACCTTTAAAATTGGGGGGGAGGCACCTTTGATTGCCTTCCCTGCGACAAAGGAAGAGCTTAAGGGCTGTGTTGCTACGGCCACAGAACTCGGGATTTCTTATTTTGTCATGGGAAATGGCTCGAATCTGCTTGTGGCAGATGCTGGGGTGGAGCGATTTATCATTCATACCAAACATTTCCAACAGATTATTCTGCTAGATGATCATCAAGTTTTGGTGCAGTCTGGGGTACTTCTATCTAGACTTGCTACTTATGCTGCGAAATATCAGATGAGTGGAGTGGAATTTGCCCATGGTATCCCTGGTAGTTTTGGGGGTGCTGTGAGGATGAATGCGGGTGCCTATGAAGGCGAGATGTCGCAAGTGGTCAAGAGTGTGACCTCCCTCACTCGTGATGGCGTGATGATCACTCGCAGAGCGAATGATTTGGAATTTTCCTATCGGCACAGCCTCTTTACGGATTTGGATGAGGTGATTTTGGAGGCTGTGATCGGTCTTGCCCCTGAGGCGAGTCAGGTCATCTTAAATCAGATGAGCGAATTTAGTCAAAGACGTCGGGACAGTCAACCCATTGAAATGCCTAGCGCTGGCTCGACCTTTAAGCGCCCTCCTGATCAATTTGCAGGCGCCCTCATTGATCAGTGTGGGCTGAAAGGGTTGATGGTTGGTGGTGCGATGGTATCGGAGAAGCATGCTGGCTTTGTGGTCAATACTGGTGGCGCAACCTGCGCTGATGTGCTGGAACTTGTGAAGAAAATCAAAGAGACAGTGCTTGATAAAACGGGGGTTACCCTCGAATTAGAAGTGGAATACTTCTCATAATTTTGCGCAGAGAACAATCGAAAGAGAGATTAGAATGGAATTTTTAATTATTACAGGATTATCAGGAGCAGGTAAGAGCAATGCTGCGAAAATTGTGGAGGATATGGGGTTTTTCTGTGTGGATAATCTGCCAGTTCCCCTTATTTCTTCCTTTTTGGCGTTGACACCAGAACAATTGGGGGATCATCAAAGGGTTGCCTTTGTCATAGATATTCGAGCTGGGGAGCAATTTCCACTCCTCTTTGATGCGATTGCGCAGCTTAAAGTAGAGCACGACTGCTCCCTTCTCTTTCTGGATTGTGATGATTTTACCATTATCAAACATTATAAAGAGAGTCGTCGTTCGCACCCTTTAACAGATCGTGATAACGGCTTGGTAGAGGCCATTCAAAAAGAGCGAAAACTCCTTGAAACGGCACGGCTTGAAGCTGATTATATCGTGGATGCCTCCACTTCGGCGCAAATGAAAGCAGAATTACATCATCTTTTTGCTGACGAGAGCAAAAACAGCACAAAAATGAAGATTCGAATCACCTCGTTTGGGTTTAAGTATGGGTTACCTATTGATGCAGATCTGGTCTTTGATGTGCGTTTTTTGCCGAACCCATACTATGTGGAGGAGTTGCGCATCAAAACCGGTCTTATGAAAGAAGTGAGCGATTATGTCTTTCAATGTCCCGAGGCAAACGACTTTTTAGAAAAGTTGAAGGAAATGGTGCTGTGGCTACTCCCCCACTACGAAAAAGAGGGGAAAACCTCTCTCATTGTTGCGATTGGGTGTACCGGTGGACATCATCGATCGGTTGCTTTGTGTCATGCCCTTTCAACCTATATAGAGGAATGTGGTTATGCTCCTTATGAGGGGCATCGAGATATTACAAAAATGAAGGAGTGATAAATATGGGAAACATTTCTACAAATATGAGGGAAACTGCCCCTAAAATTGTTGCAATTGGTGGTGGGACAGGTCTGTCTACCATGTTGCGTGGGCTGAAAAAATATACAAAAAATCTAACAGCCATTGTCACGGTTGCAGATGATGGTGGTGGCTCGGGTGTGCTACGTCGTGAGATGGGGATTTTGCCCCCTGGCGATATTCGGCACTGTATGGAGTCCCTTGCCAATGTCGAGCCTGTCATGCAAGATCTGCTCTCGTACCGTTTTTCGGATGGGAATCTGGCAGGACAGTCCTTCGGGAATCTGCTTTTGGCGGCTTTGAATGGAATTACGGGCTCCTTTGAGGAAGCCGTGGCTCAAATGAGCAATGTTTTGTCTATTTCGGGGACCATTTTGCCTGTTACCACCGATAATGTGCAACTCGAGGCTGTTTTTGAGAATGGAACCCGTGTGGTGGGAGAATCTCAGATCTTTTCCTTCAAAAAGGAACAAGACTGCTTTATTAGCCATGTCAACCTCATTCCTGAGTCCCCTAAAGCTACGCCTGCCGTGATTTCAGCTATTTTAGAGGCAGATTTGATTGTTTTGGGTCCAGGTAGTTTGTATACCAGTATTATTCCGAATTTGCTGGTGGAAGGGGTGGCTGATGCCATCTGTAAATCCAATGCCCTCACCCTTTATGTCTGCAATATCATGACACAAGAGGGAGAGACCGAAGGGTGTACTGCCGGCGATCACCTCGAGGCGCTACTGATTCACGGTGATCCTCGTATGTTGGATGTTTGTCTTGCCAATAGCTCCCCTGTTGAGGCAGATTTGGTTGAGAAATATCAAGAGGAAGGGGCTGTCCCCCTTGTGGTGGATCATGCTCGTGTGCGTAGCATGGGGATCGACCTACTGCAATATTCTGTGGGTGCCGAGGGTGGAGATTTTGCCCGTCATGACCCCGATAAGTTGGCTCTTGCCATTATGGATCTGTATCAACAACGTGCGGTGCGTATTTTCCGAGGGAGCAACCGTTACATGCTAGAGGAGTAGAGATGGAATCCTTTGCGAGTACCGTGAAAAAAGAGCTCTGCCGTGCGCCCATCAATCGCCCCTGTTGCGCCCTTGCCGAGGGGCTTGGAGTGTTGCTTTTTTGCAATACCTTTCACGGGGATGAGATCCGTATTTTGACCGAGCACGAAGGGTTTGCCACTCGACTGCCACAGCTTTTTTTGAAGGGATTTTCGGTGACCTTTGATCAGTTGCCTTCTGGAAATGGGAAGTTTCGCTTTGTCATTAAGGATAAGGAGAAACTCAAAACCATTGTGGAAAAATTAGGTGGCGAGCGAGATGGATTCTCGTGCCAGATCAATTTTGCGTATGTGGAGGAAGAATGTTGTCGGACGGCATTTTGTCGGGGGGCTTTTCTTGCAGGAGGGGCTGTGTCAGACCCTGTTAAGGGATATCATTTAGAGCTTGTGACCTCGCATTTGAGTGTGAGTCGGCAATTTCCTGCGCTACTCCACGAGAGTGGATTTTCCCCGAAAACAACACAGCGCAAAGGTCATTTCATGAGCTATTTTAAGAAAAGTAGCGAAATTGAGGATTTTTTAAGTGTTTTAGGGGCTCCTATTTCTGCGATGGAGATTATGAACGCAAAACTGGAGAAGGACCTGAAACGGGATGTTAATCGTCGGCTTAACTGCGAGATGGCGAATTTAGATAAAACTGTGGATGCCACGTTGCAACAGATCGAGATTATTTCACAGCTAGAAAAGATGGGGATTTTGGATACTCTACCTGAAAAACTGCAACAAACAGCCAGTCTTCGTGTGGAATATCCCGAGTATACTCTCTCGAAGCTTGCAGATTGTTTTTCTCCCCCGATTTCGAAGTCGGCACTGAGTCATCGACTGCGAAAGTTGCAGTCTTACCTCTAAAGAAAGGATTACCAATGAATAAACAAGTGTCAATTACCCCTTATATTTGCTATGGAGCGGCTATATTCCTCAATTTCTACTGGATTTTTCGAAGAAACTCGCTCTCACTCTCTGCGCAACTGGTGTGCCTTTTCCTCACGATTGCCCTCATTACGGTGGGGAGTTTCTTGGGTGCCATTGCACATTCGGGTAATACGAAACGTCGTTATTTGCGTGGGGGTGTTTGGGTGCTCTTTGTCTATTATCTGTATATTTTGTCGATGTTGCTCTTTTTTGGGGGGCTTTTTCACGTTTATCGTAACTATACGGGGAGCTACAATCTGGTCCCCTTTCATACCATCGATAATTATATTTCCTTTTTTCGCAATACAGGGGCCTTTGTTAGCATCAGTAATTTGGTGGGTAACATGGTGATTTTAATGCCTTTCGGGGTGTTTTTTCCTGTTTTGTTCCCAAAACTACGACGGTTTTGGGTATTTATTCCCATTATGGCACTCATTGCCATAGGGGTGGAACTTCTGCAATGGCAGACTGGAACTGGAGTGGCAGATATTGACGACTCCATTCTCAACTTTTTAGGTGGGGTGCTCGCCTATGTCTTCACTCGATGCGCACAAATGCTCGGGACGGCACTAAAATGAGCACAAAATCTTATTACATATCACAAAGGAGACCATTATGAAAGAAAATTTGATCAATCACCCTACCCTATTCCTACGTTACGCTGTCGAGGGGGACGAAGCTGAAATCATCTCTCTCATCGAAGGGATTGCAGACTACGAAAATATGCGAGATGACGTGGTTGCCACCCCTGAAATTTTGAACGAGTGGATGTTTAAACAAAAGACGGCGCAGTGCATTTTAGCCTATGAAGGGGAAACTCTGATCGGTTATGTGCTTTATTTCTTTAACTTTTCCACCTTTTTGGGACGAGCTGGACTCTATTTAGAGGATTTGTTTGTATTCCCTGATTATCGTGGAAAGGGCTATGGCAAGATTTTATTTCAGTTTTTAGCCAATGTTGCCCATGAACGTGGTTGTGGTCGTATGGAGTGGAGCTGTTTGGATTGGAATCAACCTTCCATTGATTTTTATCGCTCGATGGGTGCTATTTCGATGGACGGTTGGTCTGTGTATCGCCTCTCGGATGAGACCCTCAAAAATGCAGCGCACTCCCCTAAGGTGCACAAAAACTAGGTGTCCCCTATTCGGCGATCGAACTATTTGACGTGATTGGAGGCGGATTATGTCCTTTGCACATTTACATTTACATACGGAATTTTCGCTCCTTGACGGTGCCTGTCGGATTCAAGATTTACCCAAACGGGTGAAGGAATTGGGGCAGAGCGCTGTGGCGATCACGGATCATGGCGTGATGTACGGGGTGATCGACTTCTATAAGGCTTGCAAAAAAGAAGGGGTGAAACCCATCATTGGTTGCGAGGTTTATGTTGCCCCTCGCAGTCGGACGCAACGTGTGGCTGAGTTAGACGGGGCACGTCGACACTTGGTGCTACTCTGTCGCAATGAAGAGGGGTATCGCAATTTGTGCGTCCTTGTGAGTCGTGGTTTTACGGAAGGGTTTTACACCAAACCACGTGTGGATATGGAGCTTTTGCGCCAGTATAATGGTGGATTGATTGCGTTATCTGCCTGTTTGGCTGGCGAGATTCCACGTCGTATCATGGGAAATGACTATCAAGGGGCTAAGGCGCACGCACTTGAAATGCGTGAGATTTTTGGCGAGGATGGCTATTATCTCGAGGTGCAGGATCAGTTTATCGAGAGTCAAAAGATGGTCAATCAAGAGATCTATCGTTTAAGCGAAGAGACTGGGATCCCACTTGTAGCCACAAATGATGCCCACTATTTGAAGCGTGAGGATAGTGTGGTGCAGGATATTTTGATGTGTGTGCAGATGGGGAAAACCCTGAATGATCCCACACGCATGAAGTTTCCTGGGGATGAATTTTACGTCAAGTCGGAGGAAGAGATGCGTGCCCTCTTCCCTCACCACCCTGAAGCCATTGAAAACACCCAGAAAATTGCAGATTTGTGCAATTTAGAGTTCGTATTTGGGGAACATCACCTTCCACAATTTCAGTTACCACTCCCCTATCAAGATAGTGAGGAGTATTTTAGAATGCTCTGTTTACAGGGATTTGAGAAGAGATATCCCGACCAAAATCATAGAGATCGGCTTGAAATGGAGCTTGATATGATCTCTAAGATGGGTTTTGTGGATTATTTCCTCATTGTGGCTGATTTTATTTCCTATGCCAAGCAAAACGATATCCCTGTGGGTCCTGGACGTGGGTCGGCTGCTGGGTCCATGGTCTCCTACTGTTTGGAGATTACCGACGTGGATCCGATGGAATATTCCCTCTATTTCGAGCGATTTTTAAACCCTGAACGTGTTTCTATGCCTGATATTGATATTGATTTTTGCGTCAAAGGACGTGGAGAGGTCATTTCCTATGTCAACGAGAAATATGGGGCAGATCGTGTGTCGCAGATTGTCACTTTTGGGACAATGGCGGCACGAGGCTCGCTGCGTGATGTGGGTCGGGTGATGGATATTCCCCTTCCTGTGGTGGATAAGTTGGCGAAAATGGTCCCCCCTCCCCCTGTCAATGCCTCCCTCAAAGAGACCCTTGTGCTCAGTCGAGAATTCAAAGAGATGTACGAGAGCGACCCTGAAATCAAAAAATTGGTGGATACGGCGCAGGCGATCGAGGGGATGCCACGCAATGCCTCGACCCATGCAGCCGGTGTGGTGATTACCAAAAATCCTGTCCATAACTATGTTCCTTTGGCGAAAAACGTCTCGAAAGGGATTGATTCGGTGGTTACGCAGTATGGCATGATCACCTTGGAGGAGTTGGGCTTGCTCAAGATGGACTTTTTGGGTCTGCGCAACCTCACGGTTTTGCACGAAGCGAGCAAAACCATCAAGAGATCTCACTCTGATTTTTCCATTGATGGGATTGGGATGAACGATCCTGTTACCATGCAGATGATTTCGGATGGGAAGACCTCGGGGGTATTTCAGATGGAATCGGCTGGTATGACCAGTGTTTGTGTCAAGCTACGTCCCAAAGATATCGAGGATGTGACAGCTATTATTGCGCTCTATCGTCCGGGTCCGATGGAATCCATTCCACGATTCATCGAGTGCAAGCATCATCCTGAGAAAATCACCTATCATCACCCCAGTTTAGAGCCGATTTTATCGGTTACCTACGGCTGTATCGTCTATCAAGAGCAAGTGATCGAGATTTTTCGCCGTCTCGCCGGATACTCCCTTGGCCAGGCAGATGTGATGAGACGTGCTATTTCTAAGAAAAAAGAGAGCGAGATTGTCAAAGAACGGCAGTCCTTTTTATCGGGAGATCCCGAGCGATCCATTGCTGGATGTGGCGCTATTGGGATTTCTGAGAAGATTGCAGTGGCGATTTTTGAGGAGATTCTCGATTTTGCGAGCTATGCCTTCAACAAAGCGCACGCTGTGTGCTATGCTGTGGTTGCCTATCAAACAGCATATTTTAAGTGCCACTATCCTAAGGAATATTTAGCAGCCCTCCTCACCTCGGTGCTGGATGATACCGATAAAATGATCGGATATATTGCCGAGTGTCGTGACATGGGGATTCCCTTGCTCCCCCCTGATATCAATCGGTCGGGAGCTGATTTTACAGCGAGTGAGGACGGGATTCGGTTTGGTCTGGTTGCCATCAAAGGGGTGGGACGTGGCATCATTGATCGGGTCTTTCACGAGCGAGAATCCCACGGAGAGTTTCATGATTTTCTGGACTTTTGCGATCGGATGCACGGCAATGAGCTCAATCGCAGTACGGTGGAGAGCCTTATTCGTTGTGGCACCTTTGATGGACTGGGGCATCGTCGGTCGCAGTTGCTCGAGGTTTTTTCGCAAGTGCTCGAAGGGATTGCCACCACAAGAAAGAAGAATTTAGAGGGGCAGATCGACCTCTTTGGGGGTGGTGCGCCTTCAGAAGGGACTCCCCTCCCTCGGTTAGAGCTTCCTGATATTCCTGAGTTTAGTCTGCAGGAACTGATGGCGATGGAAAAATCCACGACCGGACTCTATTTGAGTGGACACCCTATGGATGGATATCGTAATTTTATCAAGAGATGTGGCGCTGTTTCGGTGGGGTCGGTGCTCTCGAATTTTGAAAATAACGAGAGTTTGTATCAAGATAATCAGGTGCTCACCCTTGCAGGAATTATTGCAAACTTCAAAACCATCACAACGAGAAATAATGCTACGATGGCTTATGTCACCTTAGAGGACGACACGGCAAACCTTGAGGTGGTGGTCTTTCCACGGACCTTACAACAGTTTGGAGCGCAGATTTATGTGGGGAATATGGTGCTTATTCGTGGGAAAATTTCGGTGAGGGATAACAAACCTCCTCAGTTGCTCTCGGATCATGTGGAGAGATTGGTGGCGACCGAGGATACCCCTTCGGAATTCGCAGGAAAGAAGCTATATTTGCGATTTGAGAGTGATAATAAGCCCATTGTCTCGAAATGCAAGGCGATTTTGTCGATGTTTGTGGGGAATGACGATGTTGTGCTCTATTTTGAGGATACCAAGTTGAGATTGGGTGGACATTGCGAGATCACGACAGTGCTATTTGATCAATTAACCGAGGTGCTTGGGACGGCAAATGTGGTGATCAAATAAGAAAAGTCTGCTTAGCATCCCTTTGTTTATCCAAAATACACTAAAACGGAACTGGTTTTGTAGAACCAGTTCCGTTTTTTAATGATCAAATAGAAAGGACTTGACGAGAGCGAGGGGCTCACGAAAAAAGTTCTCGATGGCAGAAGGGGTGTGGGTGACTGGAGCAGCGAGGGTGGAGAGGGTGGATTCCTCTAATCCCACTCGATTCCAGAGCAAACTGGCACGAGCGAGGTGAAAACCACTCGAAACGATGATGATATCTCCCGTTAAACCCTCTTGCTTCATCAATTCTGTGGTGAAAGTGAGGTTTTGGTGGGTGTTGTGGGACTCCCCTTCTTGGTAGATCTGCTCGCTTGCAATGCCGTGCGAGATGAGGTAGGTTGCCATGCCGAGCGCCTCGGTGGTGGGCTCGTTACTCCCCTGTCCACCACTGACGATGATGGTGGTGTCGGGGTGACTCTCGAGGTAGTGGAGTGCTTTGTCGAGCCGATCTCGTAAGGACTGGGAGGGGCCGTGCTGGTCGAGGTGACACCCTAGGATGATCATGATTTCGGGGGTGCCCTGGATCATATCTTGGCTTTTAGCCGAGATATAGAGGGTGAGTCCTCCGAAAAGGAATAAAAATGAGAGGATAAGGCAGAAAGAAACCTTAAATATCGGATTTTTGAGGAGTTTCTTCATGGGTTGCCTGCCAATTCTTCGATTTCTTGGGAGAGTGCTTCCCATCGATCGTATGCTTGCTCGAGTGCCTGCTCTTGCTCGTTTTGAGAGGCATAGAGCCCTTCTAAGGCCTGATAATCGGTGGAGGATTGGGTGATTTGCTCGGCGATTTCTTGGAGTCCCTCTTCTAGCTTGGCGATGGTGCGCTCGAGGGTGTTACGCTCTTTTTCGATGTGCTTGGTGCCACCTGTGCGTTTTGGTTTTTCCTTTTTCTCCACGGCTTTTGGGGTGGGTGGAGTGATGAAACTTTCACTTTTTGCCAAGAAAGATTGGTAATCTCCTTTGAAATCGAGGATTTCTCCCTCGTGAATCCACCAGATACGGGTGGCGAATCTGTCGATGAAATATCGGTCGTGAGAGACAAAGAGGAGGTTTCCTTCGAAGTCTTCGACAGCCTCTTCAATCCATTCACGGCTTAAAATATCGAGGTGGTTTGTAGGTTCGTCTAGGACGAGGAGGTTGATTTTTTCATCCATGAGCATGCAGAGTCGAAGGCGAGACTGCTCCCCCCCTGAGAGGGCGCTTACCGGCTTGAAGACGTCGTCCCCTGAAAATTGGAAGGAGCCGAGCCGGTTGCGTGCGCTCTGTGCTGTGGCGTTTAGGTCGTAGATGAGGGTGTCCACTAGACTACGTTCGGGGTGGTCGAAGTGGACGTGTTGTGGCAAGTATCCTAGCTTTACAGTGGGTCCGAATCGGAGCCTTCCTTGGTCGCTGTGCTCCTCTTTGAGGATGATTTTGACGAGGGTGGATTTCCCTGCGCCGTTGTCCCCTAGGATGGCGATTCTCTCCCCTCCTGCGACCTCGAAGTTTACGTTTGAGAAGAGGGTGCGACCGTCGAAGGACTTTTCGAGTCCTTTGATGGAGAGCACCTCGTCCCCTTTGAACTCTCGTGCATCGAAGCGAACCTTTAAGCCACGTTCTTTGGCTGTGGGGCGCTGGGTTTGGGCGATCCGTGCCATGCGTTTTTCCATGGCGAATGCCTGTTTGTGCATTCTTTCGGTGCCCCGTTCGTGCATGACACGAGCTGTGGCTTCGAGCTGTGCCACCTTTGCTTGCTCTTTTTCGTATTGTCGGCGCTGGGTTTCGGCACGTTGCTCCTTTTCGACGGCGTAGAAGGTGTAGTTTCCAGAGTAAAATTCGGCTTGTCCTCGGGATAATTCGATGACACGTCCCACCACTTTATCCAAAAAATAGCGATCGTGAGAGACGATGAGGACGGTGCCGATGAACTTATCGAGATATTCCTCGAGCCATAGGGTAGCCTTGAGGTCGAGGTGGTTTGTGGGTTCGTCGAGGAGCAAAATGTCGGTGTCCTCTAAAATCAGGCGTGCCAAATTGACCCGTGTTTTTTCACCCCCTGAGAGGGAGGCGAATTTCTGCGAGCGCATGGTTTCGGGGATGGTGAGCCCGTTACACACCTTGTTTTTCATGGTGGTGACTTGATACCCCCCGAGTCGTTCGAAGTTTGCAGTGAGGGTGTCGTACCGTGTGAGGAGGGTGGTATCGGTTTGATTTTGCTCCATCTCAAGGGTGAGGGATTGGAGCTCTTGCTCGATTTTTTTGAGGGGGGCGAAGGCAGTGTCGAGCACCTGTTCCACCGTGTTTTCCTGTGGGTATTGTGGGATTTGTGAGATCAGTCCCACCCGTTTTCCTGCCCCTAACACCACGTCACCCTCGTCGGGGAGGATGGTTCCTGTTAAAATTTTGAGTAATGTGGTCTTTCCTGTGCCGTTTTTTCCTAATAGACCGACCTTTTGACCGGAATCTATTTGAAACGTGATATCATCAAGTATTTTTTCCCCCACCTCGAACTCGTGGCTGAGGTGGGAAACCGAAATATCTATCATTTGTATCTCCTCTTAGGTGTTGGTTTCTCGCACTTTTTGGGCGTATTGGGTGGCGAGTTGGTCGAGTGCCATCCCTCGTGAGCCTTTGAAGAGGAGGGTGGAATTTGGTTTCGTCCACGCAAGGAGGGTGGGGAGTGCTTCCTCTTTTGTGGCGCAGTGCATGACCTCGGAAATGCCTGCCTGTCTCCCCCCTTCGGCGATGTGTTTGGCGAGGGAGCCGATGGCGATGAGTGCGTGGATCTTTGTGGGATCGAGTGATGCTCCTACCTCGAAATGGAGGGATTTGGTGTGCTCGCCGAGTTCGAACATATCCCCTAGTACGGCGATTTTATGAGGGGATCTTTGGGAGGCGAGAACCTCTGTGGATGCCTTCATAGAGGCTGGGTTTGCGTTGTAGGTATCGTCGTAGAGGGTGATGGAGGGGGGTAAATCCACCCGATTCATTCGCATTTTCGAGGGGGCGAAGCTCACGATTCCTTTGAGGATTTGGTCGTGGGAAAGCCCTAATTTCTCGCAAATGGCGATGGCTGTCATGGTGGGGTACATCATGTGAGCCCCTAAGGCTGGTACCTCGACATTGAGGGTTTGGGTGGGTGTTTTGATCTTGAAATGGGTGTGTGTATCGGTGGAACCTGTTGGGGTAGCGACATAGTCAAGCCCATCCCCTTGCCCTAATGTGAGGGTGTTTTTAGGGAAGGAAGATGCCCTTGTACCGAGAAGATCGTCGTCGGCATTTTGGACAAAGAGTCCCCCCTCTTTGATGTGGGGGAGCAGTTCGCATTTTGCAGATAGAATCCCCTCTTGACTGCCGAGTTTTTCGATGTGGGAGTCCTTGATATTGGTGATGACGCCGATGTCGGGCTTTGCAATGTTTGCGAGGTAGTGGATTTCTCCTGCTTGATCCATGCCGAGTTCTAGCACGCAGATCTCGTGGGTCTTTTTGAGGGCGAGGAGGGTGAGTGGTAGTCCGATGGAGCTATTGAAGTTGCCCTGTGTCTTGTGGACCGAATATTTCGAGGAGAGGGCTGCTGCCACCATGTCCTTTGTGGTGGTTTTTCCGACGCTCCCTGTGATGGCGATGAAGGGGATGGTGAATTGTCTGCGATACCACAAAGCGAGGTCTCCGAGTGCTTTTTGGGTGTTGGGGACGAGGAGGTAGAACTTGGTGGGATCGTAAGATTCTTGCTCCTTCGAGAGGAGGACACCTGCGCTCCCCTGCTCGAGGGCTGAGGGGATATAGTCGTGGCCGTCGACATTCTCACCGACGATGGGTAAAAAGAGAGAGCCTTGGGAAATCTTGCGACTATCGATGTCGATTTGGGTGATTGTGGTGGTTTTATCCGAGAAATTTCCCACAAGTTTGCCGTTTACGGCGTGGGTCAGTTGTTCTAAGGTGATGGGTTCCATCCTATCTCATCCTTTTCTTCTGGCTTTGAGGGAGGCATCTATGATGGTTTGGCATAGGGTTTTGTAGTCCATGCCGATGGCAGCTGCCTCTTGTGGGACGAGCGAGGTGGGGGTCATCCCTGGGAGGGTATTGATCTCGAGGAAGTAGGGTGTGCCGTCTTCGGTGACGATGAAGTCGGCACGGG
>JAWXUK010000046.1:0-12493 GCA_044432785.1 Eubacteriales bacterium
TTTTCGACGATCTCTTCGATGGAAGAGGGCTCGTAGTAGCCAGCGAGGTACATGCGTTTGGTTTTCTCGTCAAACTTCATGATACCACGATCGGTAACCACCATGACAGGACCACGGTCGGTGGGAAGTCCTGCTTTGGCACGACCATCGGGTCCACCCATCCAACCTGCGCTAGTGATGTAGTCGATTTTGTCGATGAAGCGACGTTTCTCGTGTTGCATCATGATGACGGTGTTGGAATAGGTTGCGATGCCGTTGGCTCCACCAGAACCTGTGAAACGGGTTTTGGGGTTGTAGTAATCACCGATACAGGTGGAGTTGACATCACCGTAAGGGTTGATCTGTGCGCCACCGATAAAGGCGATGAGACGCTCGCCGTGGTGTTGCCACTCGCAAGCCTCGAAGCCGATAAAACGCACGTTAGGCCATTGCACAGCGCAGTGTGCCATAAAGCGGTTATCACCCACAGAACGGGGGACCTCGATGGGGTCGCAGTCCATCAGACCACTCTCTACGATGAGGCTACAGTTAGGGGCAAAGATACGTTTTGCCAAGGTGGCACCGATGAGAGGAAGTCCTGTTCCCACGATGACGATTTGACCGTTTTCAATGACCTGAGCAATGGAGATGGCTTGCATCTCTTTGTTGGTATAGTTTGTGTAATTTGGCATGATATTAGTCCTCCTTACCGATTTTTTTGGTTGCGTAGCCATAGCCTTCGACCTCTTTGAGATCGAGGAGACGGGTAGCACCCAAAAGGTTTAAGTACTCTTCGTGGTTCTTGACACCGTAGACATATTTGTCGCAGAAAGCCTTGAATGCTTCAGGGGTTTTACTTGCAACATCATACTCTTTCAAGTAGGGGTTATCGTAGTCGTAGTGCGAGTAGGATTGAGCAGGGTGTGCGCCATAAGGAGCATGAACCACAGCATCCACGCAGAAGGATGGAAGGGAGTTTGTGGTGGGGTCACGACGGATTTGGTCGTTTTCCACAAGCTCTTCACAGGTGACGATGACCTTGCGTGCTGCCACTGCAATATCCACATCGTGGAACTCGTCTCCAAGGATGGAGCAAGTACCATCAGGGCTTGCTTGGTGGACGTGAATGATAGCAAGATCGAGGACAGGGGTTGGGACTGCGAGCAGTTTTTCACCCTCGGTGAAGGGGTTTTCCACTTCGACAAATTTATCATTAGGAAGTTTTGGAATGGTCTTACGCACCTCTTTGGAGATACCCCACATATTGGCAATATCGGTTCCCATCATGAGGCGAGCAGGGAAGTAAGGCAGTCCGAGGGAAGCGGCGTGGAGCATGAGCATGATGACATCTTGGGAATAGTCCTCGATGAGCACTTCTCCTTTTTCCACGGCAGCACGGAAACGACGAGAGACGTTGGTAACACCGGAGTTTGCGGTGTAGCAGTTGATGTAGGCTTTGAGGCGGCCTTCACCAATTAACATATCCCAGTCTCCACCAGCGGGACCACCGTAACCGATAAAATCTTTTTGTCCTTGACGCAAGATCTCGTGCACCACGGCGTAGGGTTTGCGGTTTGTGGTGAAACCACCCATGCAGAAAGAATCGCCGTTTTCGACAAATTTTGCAACGGCATCGTGAAGGGAATACACTTTGTTCATAAAAAAACCTCCATAAATTTTGGCGTAAGCATTCGCTTACTAATAGTGTAACACAGAAGGGAATAAAATTACCTTTGTTTATTTACCAAAAAGTTTGCATATCTTTCCTTTTCGTGATATAATAGAAAGGACGCCAAGAGAACCATTGAAAAATAAGGGAAAGAACCCATTTTAAAAAGATAAGAAGGACAGAGGAGGCAAGTTTTATGACCCAAGCAGATTATTATTTGCAAGAAAAGCATAACGAAACATGGGAGATGAGCCGATTTCATTTTCACGACTATTTTGAGCTCTTTCTCCCACTCACGTCAACGGGGAGCATCTTCGTTAACGACCGTGCCTTTCCTTTGCAACAAGATCACCTCTATTTGATTGGAAAAAACACACTACACCGTACCACTTCAAGTGGACATCATGCACGTTATATCCTGCATATGAGCGAGCAATCCCTTGTGCACTTTTCCACAAGGCAGACCGACTTCAAGCGACTTGCCATGCAACCATTTTTGCAAGCAAAGATGAGCGAGGAACAAGTGGAAGAGATTTTACAACTTTTCGAGCGACTTTTGTTGTGCGAAAACGACGGTACCTTCGGACAGGACATTGCCCAGACCATGGCACTTCTTGAAATCCTGATTTTTGTCACCCCGATTTTCAATCAGTCCACAGAGGATTCCCCCGTTTTGAGCAAGGATTTTTTGCGTATTTCACCCATGCTCGACTATATTCAAGAAAACTTATCCGAGCAACTAAACCTAGATCAAATGGCAAGTGCCTTCTTTATTAGCAAGTCCTATCTCTGCCGTATCTTCAAATCGGCGACAGGATTTACCGTGATGGAATACACCATTCATAATCGTATCTTAAAGGCACGTCAACTCTTGCAAGAGGGGCACTCTGTGCAACGGGCAGGCGAGCTTTCGGGCTTTTCGGATAACTCCCACTTCATTCGCACCTTCGGCAATTTGACAGGGATGTCCCCCGGACGATATAGCAAAGAGTATCAAGGCAGCGATCAAGTGAGCATCGGAAATGGGTAATCCCCCGTGTTAGGAGGTAGCATTCGTGACAAAAAAACAATCATTATTGATTTGGACGGTGGCACTGTTGTGCCTTTCCGGTTGTCTCTTTCAGCCGGTAGCAGAGCTTTATCAGCTGCCACGTCAATCTTTAGATAACGAGCAATTAACCGCCGAAATCTCGAAAATATGGTCGGCACACGATCAACAAAACCCCGGAGTGGAATATGCGAATATTGTCTCAGGGGATAATACGGCTACGGTTCAGCTCCATGCGTTAGGTGGGAGAACGGTGGACACGGCGGTTACGTTCTTTCGTGTCCCTAGTGCTGAAAATCCCCTGAAAATCTACTTCTTTGTCCTCAATGACGAGGGGGATTACGTCCCTATCGCTATGGTAGAGGGGGAGGGAACCAATATTTTGTCGATCGAGTATGCCAACCTCAATGGTATCGGACGGGACGAAATTTTGGTCAACTGGCAGTCCAACCAACTGGCAGTCTACTCCCTCGATTATATGGAAAAGAGTGAATTTACCACCTCGCTAGAGGATATCGAACCTGCCACACAAATGCTATCCACCACCCACGCAGGATACTCCCTGTGCGACCTCGATCGGGATGGGGTTATCGACCTTACTGCCTTGCGACTGGATAACGCTGGGTCGAACAGTTATATCGAGCTCTATCAGTGGAAGGAAACCGCCCTGATGAGCCACAGTATCGCCCCTCTTTCGGCTGGAATTACCAGTATCAACCAGGTTGTCTCGAGCTATGTTGTGGGGGGTGCGCCGGCACTCTATGTCTCGGGGAATCTGGTGGATGATACTCGGGTGACCGATATTGTCCTACTCGATGACGACCGACTCACCAATATCACCCTGGACTTCACCCTCGGGGTGAGTGCCCAAACGGTGCGAGACCACCGTGACATCGGTGCCACCGACATCAATAACGACTCCATCCTCGAAATTCCATCCCTGATCCCCCTCCCTGATGCCACAGAAACAGGGCTAGGAGATTTCTGGCTGACCAACTGGAGCCAGTACGATGCAGATGGAGATCAAATCCACGTCTACACCACCTATCACAACGTTGCCGATGGTTGGTATCTCATCATTCCCGAGCATTGGATCGACAAGATCACCATTTCACGAGACGACACCATTTCAGGGCAACGCACCGTGGTTTTCTCCCTTTGGAATGTGGCGGGGGGACCATCCACACCCTTCCTTGCCATCTACAAACTCACAGGTCAGAACCGATTTGTGCGTGCGTCGCTTAACAATCGCTTCCAACTAGGGGGAGATAGCACCACCATCTATGCCACCACCTTCTTTGAAGAGGGGTGGGATTGTGGGGTGGACGAGGGGGACCTCATCAACAACTTTAAACAAATCATCACCAGTTGGAATTAGGGGGCATTATTGTGAAACAAATCTTAGTATTAGAGGATGAAGAAAACATCCGTAGCTTTGTGGTCATCAACCTCAAACGAGCAGGATACGATACCATCGAGGCTGGCAATGGGGAAGAGGCGCTCAAACAGCTCAAGGCAAACCCCAATATCAAGGTGGCACTCCTCGACATTATGCTCCCTGATATGGATGGGTTCGAGGTTTGCCGTCGGATTCGTGCTATGGATAACCAGATTGGCATCATCATGCTCACGGCTCGTACCCAGGAGATGGATAAGGTGACAGGGCTGATGACAGGGGCAGACGACTATGTGACAAAGCCCTTCTCACCAGCTGAACTCACTGCTCGTGTGGATGCGTTATTCCGTCGAGCAGGGGGAGAGAATATCATGAGTACTGGGGAAATTTCCCAACCACCCTTTTTGCTCAATACCCATAATCGCACTTTGGATAAAAATGACCAACGGGTCAAACTCACACAGGTGGAGTATGGCATTATGAAACTCTTTTTAGAAAACCCTTCCAAGGCGCTTTCGAGGGAAGAAATCCTTGATGTGGTGTGGGGGAAGGATTATTTTGGCGAGCTTAAAATCGTGGATGTCAACATTCGCAGATTACGCATTAAAATCGAAGATAACCCCACAAACCCTCTCTACATTAGTACGGTTTGGGGTTATGGGTACAAATGGGGAGGATAGAAAGGGGAGAGATGGTGCAGGAAAACACACAAAAGGTCCGAGGATTAAGACGGCGCTGGCTGGTGAGCAGTCTGGGTATCGTGGTGGTTATTTTGGCGCTCTCCTTTATCACCATCATGCTCACGCTACAAAATTTTTACGTCGGTAGTATGACCGAGAACCTTCGCAACCAAGCCAGTACCATCGCCTCCTCCTTTTACAATTCCACCCAAGCCACTTATCGGCAGAGTGCGCAAGAACGTGTCAACAACTACGAGCATCGCACCACGGTGGAGATCCAATTTCTCGAGCTAGATGGCTCGGTGCTCTACACCAGTTACGGGCTTGCTTCGGGAACCTTTCCAAACACAGGTGACGTCTTTGCCTCCATGGAAAATCGTGTCACCACGGTGTGGATGGGGGAGGACCCCTCGAGTGGCGAGCATATTATGGCAGTGTCGGCACCTGTGATCTATCAGGGGCAATCGGTGGTGGGAGCAGTGCGACTGGTTACCTCGATGGAGGCAGTGGATGCGCAACTTGCCGGCAATGGATTTTTCCTCTTTTTGACGGGGCTTGCGCTTTTGCTCCTCATCTATTTTTCGAACCTACACTTCGTGCGCTCCATCATTCAGTCTCTCGCCTCGATCACCGAGACCGCACGACAGATCTCCGAGGGCAGTTACGGCGTTCAGATTGAAAAGCAATATGACGACGAAATCGGCGATCTGACCGACACCATTAACACCATGTCCCTCACCATTATGCACGCAGAAAAAACCCAGTCCGAGTTTATCTCGTCGGTCTCCCACGAACTGCGCACCCCCCTCACTGCCATCACAGGATGGGCAGAGACCATTCAAAGTGGGGAGCTCCAAAACCCTGTGGATGTTAGCAAAGGCATGGATATCATCGTGGGCGAGACCAGGCGACTGAGCAATATGGTGGAGGAACTCCTCGCCTTTTCGAAAATGCAGGACGGCAGATTCACCCTATCGGTGGAGCATATCGACCTCAAGGCCGAGGTGGAGGATGCTGTCTACACTTACCGAGAATTTTTCCGTAAAGAAAATATCGAGCTCTTCTACTTCGACGACGAAGAAGAGACCATCCCCTTAATGGGCGACCCCGACCGTCTGCGTCAAGTCTTTTGTAACCTCCTCGACAATGCTGGAAAGCATGGTGGAAGTGGGGGTCGCATCCATGTCAACGTCCTCTCGGAAGAGGGGTATGGCATGGTCACTATCCGAGATTTTGGGACAGGGATTCCGGTGGATGAACTGCCACACGTCAAGTACAAATTCTATAAAGGTAGCTCCAAGGCACGTGGCTCGGGGATAGGACTTGCTGTCTGCGAAGAGATCATACAACGCCACGGAGGAACCCTTACCATCGAAAATGCCGAAGAGGGGGGCTGTCTGGTCACCTTTAAAATTCCTTCTGATTTAGGGGTAATTGCCCCTTGACAAAGCCACGAAAATTTGGTACACTAGGGAACATAGAACTTCTGTTCCACTAAGGAGAGAGCATGGACCAACAAAATACCGATCAATGGGAGGGCTTTCTCGAGCCCTCGGACAAACCAGAACCATCGAGCGAACCCACTAAAACCACTGAGGTTGCACCCACAAGCAATCCCGATTCTGAGATTGCACCCCCCCAAGATCCCGACGGGAAGCCCTTCAAAACCGTGTGTGGTGGGCAGGCACTCATCGAAGGAATCATGATGAGAGGTCCCACCAAACAAGCTGTGGTTGTGCGCAAACCTGAGGGGGATCTCGAAATCCAAGAAAAACCACTCACCCTCATCAAAGAGCGCAACAAACTATTTGGATTACCCTTTATCCGTGGCCCCATCAACTTTTTCGATGCTATGGTCAATGGCATGAAGGCGCTGATGTTTTCAGCAGAATTTTACCCCGAGGATGAGGATATGGAACCCTCGAAATTCGACCTCTGGTTAGAGAAAAAGCTTGGCACCCAAGGGATGAACACCTTTATCTCGTTTGTGGCTGTGGGGATCTCGATTGCGCTATCTATTGTGCTCTTCCTCTTTTTGCCCACCTTTTTAGGGGGATTTGTCACTCGATTCACCGACTCGCAAATGGTGCGCAATATCGCAGAATCGGTCTTCAAAATGTCGATTTTCATGGGATATTTAGCGCTTTGTTCTAAAATGAAGGATATCCAACGGGTCTTTCAATATCATGGTGCCGAACACAAGACCATCTTTTGTTACGAAGCAGGGCTACCACTTACAGTGGAAAATGTGCGAAAACAGCCCCGTTTTCACCCCAGATGTGGGACAAGTTTCCTCTTTTTTGTCATTGTGATCTCCATTTTAATCTCCACAGCTGTTTTCACGCTATACCCCATGGACAACGTATTTCTACGGATGCTAGCGAATTTTGCCATGCTCCCATTTGTTGTGGGAATTAGTTATGAATTTAACAGATATATGGGAAGACATGATAACAAATTTTGCCGTTTTCTCATCGCACCGGGGTTGTGGCTTCAAAAATTCACAACCTTCGAGCCAGAGGACGACATGATCGAGGTAGGAATCGAGGCCCTAAAACTGGTACTTCCAGAAGAAAAAGGAGCAGATCGCTGGTAATTCAGCGTGTGAAGTGATATGACATATCAAATGTTACTACAATTTACCCGAAAACATCTTCAGGGTATGAATGAGGGGCTGGAAATTCCTATGGTGGAAAATCCCTCCCTCGAGAGCCAAGAATTACTCTGCTACTGCACCAACCAGAACAAAACCCAGTTCTTTCTCCACCTTCAAGAAGAGGTCAAAGCTGAGGTGCAAGAACAGGTGGAAGCTTTGCTCAAACGTCGAGAAACAGGGGAACCCATCGCCTATTTGCTTGGGGAATGGGACTTTTATGGCAAGACCTTCGAGCTCACTCCGGATGTCCTAATTCCACGACTGGATACCGAAGTCCTCGTGCAAAAGGCAGTGACACGCTCGGGACAACTGGGAGGGCGTATCCTTGATTTGTGTGCCGGAAGTGGCTGTATAGGAATTACGATTGCCAACCTATCTAAGGTAGAACAAGTGATTTTGGGCGAAATCTCACCCAAAGCAAGAGAAATTTGCAAGAAAAATATCAAACGACATAACCTCGAAGGGTCTGTTATCTGCGAGGACATTGATGCCCTCGCCCCTCCGGAACACGAGGGATTTTCAGTCATCGTGTGCAACCCCCCCTACATCCCAACCAAAGAAATCCCAACCCTTTCCCCTATGGTAAGGGATTTTGAACCCCACCTTGCCCTCGATGGGGGAGAGGACGGTTTGGACTTTTACCGTGCCATCACAAAGAACTGGAGCTCCACCCTTGTGGAGGGTGGATATTTCCTCTTTGAAGTGGGGATTTATCAGAGCAAAGCAGTGTCGCAAATGCTCAAAAACGAAGGATTTATCCAAGTAGAAATCACCTACGACACCCAGAAAATTGGACGGGTGGTCGAGGGCAGAAAACCCATAGAAACAAACATAGAAACAAATTAGAACGGAGATAACATCATGGCTGAAAAGAAGAAGGCGGTAGAGGCCGCAACCCCAGCATCTAATAAGGAAAAGGCGCTCACAACTGCGATGGATCAGATCGAAAAATCCTTTGGAAAGGGCTCTATCATGCGTCTGGGTGAGAACCTCAATACCGTGGTGGAATCCATTTCGACCGGCTCCCTCTCTCTCGATTTAGCACTCGGGATCGGAGGGGTCCCCCGTGGACGTATTATCGAGATTTATGGCCCTGAATCCTCTGGTAAAACCACTTTGGCGCTACATATTGTGGCAGAAGCTCAAAAAAATGGGGGTGAGGTCGCCTTTATCGACGCAGAACATGCTCTCGACCCCACCTATGCCCGTGCTTTGGGGGTGGACATCGATAGCATGCTCATCTCGCAACCGGACACCGGGGAGCAAGGACTAGAAATCTGCGAGGCCTTGGTGCGCTCGGGCGCCCTCGACGTCGTGGTGGTGGACTCGGTGGCAGCGTTGGTGCCCCGTGCCGAAATTGAAGGAGACATGGGTGACTCCCACGTCGGTTTGCTCGCTCGTCTGATGAGTCAGGCACTTCGCAAACTTGCCGGATCCATTGCGAAAACCAACTGTATCGTCATTTTCATCAACCAACTGCGTGAAAAAGTGGGTGTTTCCTATGGTAACCCCGAGGTCACAACAGGGGGTCGTGCCCTGAAATTCTACTCCTCGGTTCGTATCGATGTGCGCCGTATCGAGACCCTGAAAAACGGCACCGATGTCATCGGTAACCGTACCCGAGCCAAACTTGTCAAAAACAAGGTGGCACCCCCCTTCCGTGAGGCTGAATTTGATATTATGTATGGCGAAGGGATCTCGAAAGTGGGCGAGCTCATCGACCTTGGTATCCGTCTCGACCTCGTGCAAAAGAGTGGCTCGTGGTTTTCGATGGGTGAGACCCGACTCGGACAGGGACGTGATGCAGCCAAGCAATTTTTCCGTGAAAACCCCGACGAAGCCCAAAAATTAGAGGATGCCATCCGTCAAAACAATTTTAAATTGATGAGCAAGCAGTCTCAAATTGCAGCAAGAGCAGCAGGACGTGCCACAGATGTGGAGCCTGAAGAGTTTGATGAGGACGAAGAAGACGAAGAATAAGGAGGAAAATCCATGAAAATCGAACGGCTTGCCCCCTCGAAAAAGGTCAAGGGGCGCTATCTTGTCCACCTCGATGAGGGGACCATTTTGCGGGTAAGTCAGCAAGAAATTCTGGATTTTGGACTCCATCAAGGCAAAGAATTATCAGTGGAGGAGGCGCAAGTCCTCGAACAGGCAGGAGGAAAAAGTCAGCTCAAAGAGAGGGGACTTCAAATCCTGTCACGGAAATCGGTCTCTCGCCGTGATTTAGAGCGAAAACTCGCTGAAAAAGACGGAGGCGAGGAGGAAATTGCCGAAATTTGCGACCGTTTTGAGGAATTAGGCTTAATCAACGACGAGAGATATGCCCTGCAACTGGCACGACATTATTCGAATAAAGGGTATGGTGAACGTAAAATTACGCAGGAACTTTATGCCCACGGTGTGCCACGTGAATTTTGGGAGGATGCGCTCGCTGATCTTGATGATGGTAGCGATGGCATCGACCGTTTTCTTACGCAAAAATTAAAGGGACAAAAACCCGACCAAAAACAGCTTAAAAAGGTCACCGATGCACTGGCTCGTCGTGGCTTTTCGTGGAGCGATATTCGTGCCGGAGTGGTGCGCTATGACCAATCAATTGCCGAAATGTGGGAGGACTAACTTTGCAGAAAAATTTATCTTTTATTTCCTTGGGTTGCGCCAAAAATTTGGTCAACACCGAGCAAATGATCGCCCTCTGTCGTGAGGCGGGGCATAATATATCATCCGATCCCGAAGGGGCAACGGTGGGAATCATAAATACCTGTGGTTTTATTGATTCCGCAAAAAGTGAGGCAATTGACGAGATTTTGTCCCTTGCCGAACTCAAAAAGCAGGGAAAACTTCAATATATCATCGTGGCGGGTTGCCTATCGCAGCGCTATCGGATGGAAATTTTCACCGATATTCCTGAAGTGGATGGGCTGATTGGTACAGGGAGTTACACCGATGTAGTTCAAGTGATCGAGGATGTGACAAGTGGTAAACGTGCCGAATATTTCAACGATATTGACGCAACCGACGATGATGGTGCACGGATCATCACCACCCCCTCCTATACCTCTTTTTTGAAAATAGCCGAAGGGTGCAACAACCATTGCGCCTTCTGCATTATCCCCTCATTGCGTGGGAAATATCGTAGTCGCAAACCTGACGCACTGGTCAAAGAGGCGAAAATGCTCGCAGAAAATGGGGTGCGCGAGCTTATTATCATCGCTCAAGACACCACCCGTTATGGATTGGATTTAGAGGAGAAAACCACCCTTGTTGATCTGCTTAAAGAGTTGATACCACTGGATTTTCACTGGATTCGCCTCCATTACCTCTACCCTGAAGCAATTACCGATGACCTCATTGACTTGATGGCGAAAGAGAAGAAGATCTTACCTTATTTCGACATTCCTATTCAACATTGTAGCGACCATATTTTGAAGGCGATGCGCCGTCACAGCACCAAAAAAGAGCTAGAAAACCTCTTTGCAAAGATTCGCACAAAGGTGAAACATGCTGTTATCCGAACCTCTATTATTTGTGGTCTGCCCAACGAAAGTGACGACGATTTTGAAGAGCTTTGTGGATTTCTGAAAGACCAGAAAATCGAGCGTGCCGGTGTCTTTGCCTACTCTTGCGAGGAGGGGACCGAGGCAGCAACCATGGAAAATCAAGTGCCCTCCGAGATTGCCGAGCACCGTGTGGAACTCTTGGTAGACCTGCAATCTCGCATTATGGATGGATTTAACGAGAGCCGTCTGGGGGGATGTGTCGAAGTACTCTGTGAGGGGTTTGACCCTGAAGCTGGCTGCTTTGTGGGACGTTCCTTTGCCGACTCTCCTGACATTGACGGTAAGATTTACTTCACGGCTGCTGGTGTCATCATGGCTGGTAGTTTCGTCAATGTTCGTCTGACGAGTGAGCAAGACGGCGATTTATGGGGAGAAATGGAGGAATAGTTGGATGAATACGGCTAATAAATTGACCATGGCACGGATTGCCATGATTCCTGCTTTTTTGGGGATACTCTATGCTGGGATTCCTGATGCAAATTTATGGGCAATGGGAATCTTCATTTTAGCGAGTGTTACCGACTTTTTAGATGGTTATGTGGCACGACATTATAATCAAATCACCGATTTTGGAAAATTTATGGACCCACTTGCTGATAAAATGTTGGTTGTGGCAGCCTTTGTATGGTTTGTGGAAATCGGACAAATGGGGGGCTGGGTGCTCTTCTTGGTGCTTGCACGGGAGTTTGCTGTGAGTGGTCTGCGTATGATTGCTGCTGATAAAGGGACGGTCATTGCAGCAGGGTGGTCGGGCAAGGTCAAGACGGCTGTCACCATGATCTGCATTGCAGTCATGCTCCTCCCCATTTCAACGCAAATCAATACCATCTGTGTGGTGGCAATTGTGGCTACCACCCTCTACTCTGGCATAGAGTATTTTGTGCAAAACAAGGGTGCTCTGAGTGAGATGTAGCCCGTAACTAATCTATTTCCAGCATTTTCTCATAGAAATAAATGAAAAAGGGTGATTTTTTTGGAAAGTCCATTGTTACAGCAACCGAAAAAAAAGCTAAACAATACCATCTATCAATGGTTGCATATTCTACAACTTCCATTGGGGGATCTAGAACACTATTTGCGCAAGCAAGGTGAAGGAAATCCCCTGATACAAGTGTGCTCTCCCGAAGACCCTATGCTCTTTCAAGAGGTGCGTGAGAAGGAGTGGGCAGGGAGTGGCATCTGGAAGGAGAGCACCTTCTGGAACTGCAACCACTATTGGTATCAAGAAAAATTGCGTGGTTGGTCGAAAGAGCACATCCCACCCCTCCACCAAATTTATAAACCAAACCCAAAGACATTCACCCAACACGTCATCGACCAATTACGACACGAACGTCTCATCCCTTCGGAATATCTCTCGCACTGTATTTTCGTGGCAGAGAGCTTGGATAGTCGTGGGTATTTTGTAGACGATTTGCAACAAACTGCAGATTTATTGAAAATTTCTTACGCCACTATGGAGCAGGTTCTCTTCCTTGTGCAAGAGATGCACCCTGTGGGTG
>JAWXUK010000047.1:0-12471 GCA_044432785.1 Eubacteriales bacterium
CCCACACCAACACCGGAGCCAGAGCCCACTCCCACCATGAAGACCCAGACCATTACCATGAGTCAACGGTATAACTCTACCTTTGATGTGTATGAGTTTTCGGCAAATAATAAGTACTACATTTACACCAATGTGGAAAATGGGGGGATTGTTGCGACCTCGTGTTACGTTGATATTCCCTATAACGTGACCTATAAACTGGAAAAAGATGGGCTTGCCACCAGTTATACCCGAAATGAGACCATTTCGGATCTGGGATCCTATATGTTTACCTTTACCTTGACCGATTATGAAGAGATGACCAAATATGTCTCGACCTTACGGTTTCGTATTGAAGAGCCTGTGAGTGGTGGAGGTGTCAGTTCTGGGGATAACCCCTTTGTGGATGGCAGCTACATCATCGACCCCGAGACAGGCGAAATTTTGCCTGCCACCGATAGCGATATTGATTGGGGAGATCTTCTAGATGATCTCGAAGGCGAGACCTTAGAACCGGATGAGGAAACCCTCGAGCCCTCGGAGGAGGAAGAGTTTCCCCCTGCGCTGAGATCGACCTATGAGGAGGGTTCGGGATACTATAAAAACCTTCTATACACCGATGGATATTTCTGGTCGAATGTTCCACAGGGCACTTATACCAACAGTTCTGTGACCTTTCGTGCTGGCGAGGGCGAGATAGAATATGCTGTCTATCGGGACGGAGAGGCCATTGATTTTTCGATTGGTTCCACCGTTCGTGAGCCCGGCAGTTATGTGATTTTTCCATCTGAAAATGTGACCCACATGCTGGGGGACTGGGTGCCACCCAATCGGGCGAGCTTTTCCTTCACGATTATGGCAAGCGATATTCCGATCAACAGTTCAGTGATCCCCCTTCCTTTGAGTGCTGGAGTGAGCCTTGTGGATGTGCAACTCGAAGGGGAATCGGTGCGTCATGCGCAGATGGAGGATCATATCACACTGGCTGAAGATGGTGAATACACCATCACATTGGTTGCCCCTGCTGGGGAGAGTGTTTTCACCTTTGTGAGAGATACCATTGCCCCTATATTTACCGTGGACACCAGTGAGAAAAACATTGCGACCATCCAAATTATCAGCGATGACGTCGTGCTGTGTGAGCTTTATGAAGAGGGAGAATTGGTTCGGGAAGCTGCCTCTTTGCGCTCGGTCTCGGGGGAAGGGGATTATACCCTGAAACTCTATGATAAAGCCGGGAATATGACCGAGCAAAATTTTACGGTGGAATACGGGCTAAATACCGGTGCGATCATGGCAGTTTTCCTTGTGATTGCCCTTTGTATCGGGGTGTTTTTCGCCATCAAACGGATGCGCAGCAAAGTCAGTGTGAGATAATAAGGTGAATTTTGAGAGGAGGGTTGTACCATGGTAATCGTTGGGCTTGGTTTTTTGCAGGTATTGCAAAGCGTCTTGAATTTTATCTTTGAAAAAGTGTTGCAACCCGTGCTCACAGATGTCTTAAATGTTATCATAAACGTGATCGGGACACTGATTTCACAAGCGCTAAGCAAACTTATCTTGCAATGTTGGGTCGTGATGCTCAAACTGGTCGCCTTTTTTGAAGATATTTTCAATGTCTTTACCGGGCTGAGCGATATTCGTGTGGACGATGTGAGTCAGGGCAAAGGGTTTTTGGATTACCTCTTCACCCTGCCTGCCGTGCAACAAGCCGTCCTTGCCATCACCCTTATTTCCTTTGTATTTATCTTCTTTGTGAGCATGATGGCAGTGCTACGTTCCATGTCGGACATGGTGCTTGAGAATAAGAATCCCCTGAGTCAAGTGTTGCGTGATTCCCTCAAAGGTGCGCTGACCATTGTGCTCATTCCGAGCATTTGCCTCTTTGGGTTGATGGTTTCTTCCAATATTATGCTTATCATTCACAATGAATTTAACTTAGGGGTGAGCGATGACGCCGATATTAGCGATCTTGTTTTCATTACAGTGGCATCCTCTCATATCAAGAACCCTACCAAGCTAGAGGCTTACAGCAGTGGGCACGCCTATACCGATGTGGATGCCATTGTGAGGGATTTTAATACTGCTGATTTTAATTACTGTCTCCTCTTTATTTCGACCTTTTTTATTACCTTTATTTTATTTACCACCATCATACAGAGTATTATGCGAATATTTGTGATACTACTGCTCTATATAGTGAGTCCTCTCATTGCTGTGATGATGCCACTCGATGGAGGCAAGAAGTTTAATGATTGGAAAAAAATGTTTCTTGCCTATACCATTTCGGCATTTTCACCCCTCCTTGCTATGAAACTGTACTTCATGATTATGGCAAGCGTCTTTTCCTCGTCGAATCCTGTGGTTTTTACAAGTTCTGACACAATCAATACTGTGATTGAAATTATGCTCATTTCAGGGGGCGCCTATGCCGTTTATAGTTCACGAAATCTATTAGTGACACTTGTGGATCCGTCGGCAGCTGGGTTGCTCGGTTCCTCGGGAGGGTTGCTATCCTTCGGGTTAGGAAAACTTTCGGGTGCTGTCACCTCAAAGATGAAAGGACGATAGTTCCATACCAGTGCAGATTACATTATTTTAGCAGAAGAAAGAAGGTGAACCGATGCAGATTGTCTATTTAGGGTTGTTTTCTACCGTATTTAACTGGGTATTTGATAAGATTTTATCCCCTGTGATCGAATTTTTGGCAGGTATTTTATCCTCCGTCTTAGAATGGGTCTTTAATGCGGTGCTACCCTTCTTGCTAGAAGAGGTATTCTGGCCGATCTTTTACGCAGCGATAGACCTAATTATGGCACTTTTAGGTGATATCTTCTATCTTCTGATGATTGAACTCTTTGAAATCGTGGATGCGCTACAGGTCTGCTTTGAGGTTTTCTCTGGTGTGACCGATGTCACGATGAACGGGATGACTGGATCACTATTGGAAGTGATTTTCCTAAGTTCTGGGGTGCAACAAGCTGTGTTTGCGATGATTCTCATTGGGTTTGCCCTTGCATTGGGTGCTGCGATTTTATCTACCATTCGGTCGATGGGGGATCTTGGCGAGCAGAAAATGCCGGTATCGAAGGTCCTTAATCTGACCATGAAGTCGGTGTTTTATTTGGTGATGATACCGACGATATCGGTCTTTATCATCAATGTTTCGTCGGTGGTTTTACGTCAAGTAAGTGCTGCTGTGGGGGGCGAGGATAGTCGCCTCTCGGCGAGCGTTTTCGTGGTGGCATCCCTCGATGCGGCAAACTCGGCTGCCTATAACATTAGTGGCGTGAGTGCGAGCGATAAAACAAAAACGGCGACCCCTTTGAGCAATATCGGACAAGGGGATACGGTTCGTGCCCCTTATTATAATCTTGATAACGGATATAGCTATAAAAGTTTAAGCGATGTGAAGAAGAACTTTACCCCTGGATCCTTTGATTATCTCATCGGGTATGGGACCAGTCTTTTTATCATGTTGGCGCTCGCTATGTGTATCTTTAACTTTATTAGTCGCATCTTTGAGGTGATTTTGCTCGTTTTAGTGGCACCCCTATTTGCAGCCCTGATGCCACTGGATGATGGCGAGAAATTCAAAAGCTGGCAAGAGATGTTCATCGGGAAACTCTTCGGTGGATATGGTACCGTCATTGCGATGCAACTCTATCTTCTCATTGCGCCTTTGGTGATGGCTGGAAATATCTCCTTTGGAGATGGCTCGGTGGAAGCAAACTACCTCATTCGTCTGGTATTTATGGTGGGCAGTTTGTGGACCATGACAAAAGCTGGACCTATCGTGACACAACTCTTTAGCTATCAAGCTGGTATGGCAGAGCAAGCAAACAACGAAGCTGTGAAGAGTGCAGTCAAATCGGTTGGTAGCCTTGCCTATGGTACTGGAAAGAACATCAAAGGAAAGATCAAAAGTTCTCGTGCGAACAAAGCAGCAGAGAAAGAGAAAGCCGAGAAAGAATCTCGTGGCGAAGCGGATGAAGAACAAGCCTTTAAGGGCAAAGGTGGTGGGAAAGGAGATGGCTCACCCACCAAAATGGCACCTACCACTGCTCGGGTTGGGGCACCTCGCAGTGCACATCAAGCTGGGGAAGGTAACAAGACCGGAGTGCGCACAGATGCAGATGGCAAGGTCAAAAGTGCACGACTGGGCAGCTATGGCTTCGATAAGGCGAAGGGTGCAGATGGCAAATCTCGTGTGGATCAGGTGAAACTGCCCTTCATGACCCTAAAGAGAGACCAAAATGGCAAGATGCGGGTCTCGCAAGCAGGATTTGGCAATGCGCTTAGCTTCCGTCGAGGAGAGACCGTGACCAAAAATGCAGATGGAAGCACCTCTCGTAAGATGGGTGGATTTGGGCTTCACGCTGCAGTGGGTATCAAGCGAGATCGCCGTCAGGCAGATGGCAGTATCCGTCCTGAAGATGTGCGTACCCGTAGCTTTATGGGGACACAGTTTAAGGGAGATTCCAACGGAAATCTTCGCCTGTCTACTTTGAACCTTGGTGTCGCCAAGATAAAACGTGCAGAGACCCAAACAAGGGATGCAGATGGCAATATTTCGAGAAATTTTGGTGGCTTGTATGCCAGCGATGTTCCTATCATTGGACTCCATCGCTCGAGCAGTGGTGCCGAAGGGCACCAAACCGATAAAGTATTTGGCATTAACATTAGTCATGAAAAACCATCTGGTGGTGGATCTAGCAGTGGGTCAAGTGGTGATAATTCTGGTTCTGCCGGCGGCGCTAGTCATACGGCAGGAAAAACTTCTTCCTTCGATCCACCCAAAATCAAATGACCCACTACGTCACCATCTGATGGCGATAAGGAAACGAGAGGTGGACTGTGGGAGCTGTGAAGAGCGATTTTGCGCCTAAGGGCACAGGGGTCCCCTTCCTTCCAAACAAGGGAGGGGACTACAAACCCGATCCATCACCTCTCTCGAGTCCTCGCAGAAATATAGCTAAGATTTAGAAAGTAACAACTAGGAGGTTGCGTCATGAGAATTATCCCGAAGCGCACAAAAGTGAGAATGGAACTCTTCAAGGGAGTCGAGGTCATGGACGTGATTGTCGGTGGCATTGGTTTGCTCATTAGCGCATCCTTTCTGACTGCAAATATTCCAGGGCACCTTTATATCTGTTTGGTGTTGACCGTGGTGACCATTATGCTTGTGGTTCCTATTGAGGACGACAAGGGGTATTTGATGATCTATCAAGCAGTGCGCCATTTTGGACGGTTGCGTGTCTACCACAAACAGCTAAATAACGAGAAGAAATCCGGCTTTGGCGTAGAAGATATTACAGCATTTACCGGTGTGGAAGGGAATTTTATCAAATATGGCGCTGACTATGTCGCTACTGTGGTGGAGGTACCTTCCCTCGAATTTCGCTTTTTGGATGTCCATCGTCAAAATAGTATCATCGAATCCTCCTTCGGTGGGATTTTGCGCACCATTACACGGGATCAGACCATTCAAATGGTCAAACTGGATCGCCCCATCGTCTATGATAAATATTTAGAGCAAGAATATGCCAAGGTGGATGCCCTAAAAGAAGCATTTTGCAATGGGGTTTTAGAAGAGGAAGAACTCACCAAACGTGTAGGCATTATTTACGATCGTATGGGACAGCTACAATCCTACAACAGCTATGATCGTGTGGTGGTTCCCAATCACTATCTCGTCTTTATCGACAAAAATCAAAGTTCCCTCAACGAGCAGACCTCACAAGCAGTTTCGACCCTGACCCAGTGTGGCATGCTCGCACATCAACTGGAAGAGAAGGAACTTGTCTGCTTCCTCAAATACAACTACGGCTTGCAATTTGACGAGCGAGAGGTGGAAAACCTCACCCCTGATCAATATATGGACTGGATTTTGCCTGAAAAGATTTCCTTTACGGCTCGTACTGTGAAATATGATGAGCTAATCACCCACAATTTCCGTTTTCGGGACTATCCCACTGAGGTGGGGAACTCGTGGGGGGCACAGTTTTTCAATTCGACTGGGACAAAAGTTGTCATGTCCCTCACGGCGATTGATCGGATCAAGGGGATTCGGCAGATTGATAGATCCATTGACGAACTACGTGAGCAAGGAAATGCCACGGGGAAAACCAGTAAAATCATCGAGCTTCAAAATCACATCGACACCCTTGCAGATGTGCTACATATGCTACAAGGTGAGAATGAAATCTTGCTGAGCGTTAACACCTATATGACGGTGTATGACTATGAGCAGTCCCTTCCTGCACACCTCAAAGGTCACATGGATTCTGGTGCTTCGGCGAAAAAACGGGTGAGGCAGCAGCTCTCGGAGGGGGGATTTCGGGTGACAGATATGTTCTTGCAACAATTTGAAGCCTATGCCTCCTCGAGCTTTTCGAAATACGATGCCTTTAAGTCTTATGGTCGTGGGATTCACTCGAGTTCTGTGGCTGCGGCATTCCCCTATGTCTTTAAGAATCTTTGCGATGATTCGGGGGTGCTTGTGGGCAGTGCCTCGGGGGTTCCTGTGATTTTGAACCTCTTCCAACGGGATAAAGATCGCATTAACAGCAATACCGTCATCATTGGAAAGTCTGGTTCGGGTAAATCCTATGCCACCAAAGGGATTTTGTCCCACTTGGCAGCAGAAAACAGCAAAATCTTTATCCTTGACCCTGAAAACGAATACTCGAAACTTGCGCAGAATATGGACGGCAAGGTCATCGACGTCGGTAGTGCGACTCAGGGAAGGCTAAACCCCTTTCACGTTATCACAGGGTTATCTGATGAGGAATCGGATGAAGACACTGCCACCACAGGGCTTGCCACACACTTGCAGTTTTTGGAAGAGTTTTATCGGCAGATCTTGCCTGGGATTGAGTCGGGACCACTGGAATATCTTAACAACCTTACCACTCGGATGTATGAGGAAAAGGGGATTGATGAGTATACCGACCTCTCAAGCCTGACACCGGAGGAGTTTCCGATTTTTGATGACCTGTATGACAAGATTCTGGCAGATTATCAGACCACTTCGAACGAATATGGTAAGATTAACCTGACCACTTTGGCAAACTATATCTCGAAATTTTCGACAGGGGGACGCAACTCTCACCTCTGGAATGGACCCTCGAGCATTAGTACCCAAGAGAATTTTATCGTCTTTAACTTTCAATCCCTCCTTGCAAATAAGAACAACACCATCGCAAATGCGCAGATGCTCTTGGTGCTTAAGTGGCTAGATAACGAGATCATCAAAAACCGTGATTACAACATCAAATACAAGCAAGAGCGCAAAATCGTGGTGGTAATTGATGAGGCTCACGTCTTTATTGATGCGAAATATCCTACGGCGCTCGACTTTATGTATCAACTGGCGAAACGTATCCGTAAATACAACGGAATGCAGATAGTCATCACGCAGAACATCAAGGACTTTGTAGGAACCGAAGAACTGGCACGCAAATCCACGGCAATCATCAACGCAAGTCAGTATTCCTTTATCCTTCCCCTTGCCCCTAACGATATGGGGGATTTGTGCAAACTCTACGAGAAGGCTGGTGCCATTAACGAGAGCGAGCAATACGACATTATCAACAATGGACGGGGACGTGCATTCTTGGTTACCTCCGCCTCCGACCGCACCTGTATCGACATTGTGGTGCCTAAGGGGATCGAGGATCTATTTACAATGTAACGGAGGTAGCTTATGAAAAAAATAGTGATTGGGGTCGCAGTGGCGCTGGTATCCCTCTTTTTAATTCTTGCCATTATGATCGCCCTCTCCTCAACCGATGGGGGAGCAAGTGGTGGGGTTGCTGTGGCAGATGGCGTATTGACGGTCGGGGTGCCTGAGGATCTCACCCCCTATGGCATTCACTGGGATGAGACCGAGATTGCGCAACTGGTAGGGGATATTTTAGCAGTTCCTGTGGAGCTTGTCCCCCTTTTAGATGAGAATGGACTGCCTGCAACCCGTGCGGCACGTCTGGAAGCACTAAACTCTGGGAAGGTGGATCTCATCCTTGCGCAAGTGGGGTATGATAGCACCTTTGATAGCAATTACCTCACGAGTATCTCCTATGGTTCGGGGGGACTTTATCTTGCAAATCCTTTGGGAACCTATTTGGATACCTTGGCTGTGATGGACGGGGAATCCCTCTATGTCAGTGATTCCATTCCAAGTCAAGTGATGGTGGAGGTCCCCTCGATGACAAATGTGGTGCAATATCCACAAGAGGATCGGCTGAGCACGCTATCGCAAATGTCCCTTGGGATTGCGGCTGGAAGTGAGCAGTATTTCCTCTTTACCGAGGAGGAAGCCATGAGCAATAGCTTAGGGGATAATATGATGATTCGGTATATGCCCTTATTAAGTTCTCCTCATATGGATTATGTGGGGGTTGCAAATAAAGGGGAGGGTGCCCTGATCTCGGCTTGCAATCAAGCCATTAACGAATATTTAGATGCACTGACTGCAACCGTCGGTGAGAGTGAGCTAGAGAGCGACGAGGAGGGATAATATGGCTTATTTCGATAGCCCGAAAAACCGTGCGATTTGGGATAAGGAACTGGTCGGCTTGCGACAGGAACGTGCCGTGAGAGAGGCAAATGGGTTTCAACCTGCTGCCGAGAAAGAGAAAGCCATGGAAAAAGATCTCAATCCCTATCGCAAGCAGATCAACCTCGAACAGTTGGAAGCTGCCATGAATAAAGAACACGTCCCGAAAAAACGTGGTCGCCCTCAACCGACGATGGAAGGCCCCTCGAAGGGGCAACCTGAACTTGATAATGCAGTGCGTGTGCCACGTCCGAAGAGACCGATGGGGGCTATGTAGTATGATGGGGAGAAGAGTTATACTCGCCCTGCTACTTGCAGTTGTGCTTGCTACCTCGGTTTCGGCTGCCGAGATTTCTCCCGTTCTGATTGCTGAGGATCAAGGGAATGGATATGTCTATCTTGTGGCTGGGATAGGCAGTTTTAGCGTGAACCTAACCCCCGGTGAGACCGTTTCGGCAGCTATGTTTACCCTAGATGACACCGTTTATCCTGTGCTAACCCGAAATAGCACCGTGGTTCCCTTTGATACCGGTACCATTTTCGAGCCTGGGGATTACGTCCTCACCCTATATGGTAACGAGGGACACGAGGGGGACTTTGCAGTCTTTCCCTTTGTGGTGGAAAATGAGTATGGCGACCTCTTTACAGGGGATTTTAGTGACATGGAATTAGAGGAAAATGCTCCGTTGGTGCCGTCCTATGATGCGACAAAGCAGCTATTCCTCTATACCCTGCCGGATGGGGAAATCATCACCTCGACCGTCCCTCGTGGAGGGGATTCTGCCGAGAATGTAAGCATCACATTATCGAAAAATTTGCGTGTGCTCAAGCTCTATTGCGATGGGAAGTATATGTTAGAGGATGAATTATCCTTTTCTGCCGACGGAAGCTACCGTATTGTGCTACGTTCCAATGAATTTGGCAACAACGGCGATGTGAGCTATGAAGTGATCTTTGAGTTTACCATCGGAAATAGCGTGGTTCGGTCTGCCGTGGTCTCGACCCCTGATGGGATGTCGTTGCAGAGCATGAGCGTGGACGGGGTTGGAGTGGGATCCTTTACCGAACAAGCAGCCGTGCTAGGGCAGGATGGTGTTTACACCCTGAACTATGCCGTTTCAGGCACGGAAGCTATCTATACTCGTACTTTTTTGAGAGATACCACCCCTCCTGCCCTTTATTTTGACCCTCCTTTGAGTGATGAGGTGATGACCAAGGAGGTGGCATTTTCCCTATCGGATCCGAAGGCACAAGTGGAACTCAAACGCAATGGATCGAGCGTCTTTGCTTCACGCAATCTGATTGCAGTGAGTGGAAACTATGTGGCAGAAATTAGCGATTTTCACGGAAACACACGGACCTACACCTTTGCAGTACGTGTGGGGAATGGAAATTGGCAAGGCTATCTTCCACTTTTTGGTGGGATGGTTGCCCTTGGGGTGGCTGTGATGTTGATGAGACGATTTACCCCTCCTAAAGTGCGATAAGTGCACAAAATAAGCAGAATTTAGGAAAGGAGACCCCTATGAGAGTGCAGAAAAAGATATTGTGTATTGGTTTGGCACTATCCCTTCTTGTAGGGTGTAGTCCTGTTATTTTTAATGGAAATTTGAACTTTCAAGCCTATGATCCCCCTCCATATTACGGCACAAATATGAGCAATGCCGTCGAGGAGGTGGTCCTCGATTATGATAGCTATAATATCGAAGGGACCGATGCCCTTTATTTCCTGCCCTTTCATGGAAATTCTCCGAAAGAGGTCTACGACGTTTTGGTCTACGACTTTAACAGCGACGGGAATTTTATCTATGCCTATGTCGCCGACTATTACGGACCGGCAGCCACCATGAAAGCGACCTATTTAGAGGAAGAAAATCCAGGTCTGACCACTGCTAAGAGTGGGATTGCTCCTGCAGCAGTGGAAAAATCGGCTGAAATGCTCAATTCTGCGATCAGTACACAAATTATGCTAGAGAATCCCACCTACTATGAAACCGAAGATCGTGGTAGGGTGCTATATGATGGGTCTGCGAGCGAGATTGTGGTCACCATCATGTCATTTAACCCTAAGACCCGAGCTTACAACGTCTTTCACACTGAATTACATCCACTAGACTCCATTACTACGGCTGTATCTGCCGAGGAGTCCGGGCTTAAGGATGCCATTTCGGTGACAACAGTGGAGAATAGTATTTCTGGGCATAAACTGATGGATCGTGAGGAATATTTCATCTCCATCGGAAACCGAGGCTATCAGTTTGATAAAGATGGCAACAAAATTACCGAATCGAACTATATTGCCACTGGGAAGAGCGCCCTCATTGATGCTGGGATTTCTGCCGAAGGGAAAGAGATTGAAATCATTGACGTGGTGATGGACGGAACAGGATATGCCCACATTGCCATGACAGTGACCGATGAATCGGAAATTGAAGTGGATGATGGGGTATTAGACATCGAAGATGAGGACACCGAAAGCGAAGAAGAGCCCGTGGAGGAACCCGAAGTGGGGGAATATTTGCTTGGTATGTATCATCTTGTGCTATCTTCCGACCCTACCTATGCGAATCCCTCCGAGCGAAATATGAGTTTCTCCTTCCGTTCCACAAATGTTGCAGTGGAGGCGCAACTCGAAGCGTGGAGCTCGATCGATGGCATGACCTATGAAAGTAAAGCAGCCTTAGATCAGGCTGCAGCCAACCATTCTGCGAAAAATATCACGTCGGGTACGGCCAATGCAGCCATTGGGGATACCTGGTCCCTCTTTAGTTATGGAAACTGGACCTTGGGATATTTATCTCTAAATGAATCCAAATTCATGTCCATCTTGAATGCGAAGTCCCACAAAAGTAGCCTTGATGAGTACCTATATGAACTATGGGAAGAAAAAGGTTGGGTTGAAGCATTCAATACAAGAAGCGAATATTATTGGCTATGGACCGATGATTTTTATAAAGTTGTGAAACCTCAAAGTGGAAGCTATCTCGACTACAATTCCTTGATCGACTACTATATTGCAGAATCTCGTTTTGAAGCCGTAGCGCTATCCCCTCTCCTCCCCACGACCTCAATTTTAAGTCGTGATTCTGGAATGGTTTATGCTGCTAGTGCCACCAATCCCAACACTGGCAGTCAACGTGTCTACCCCCTAACCATAGATCTCTATTATATGGCAAGTAATAAGCTGATAGGTTCAGTGAGCACCGACCTCATAGGGCAAGGGATCTCTATCATCCCCACTGCTTATAGCGAATCTGTGACACGCACCCTATACTATGAGGAAGAAGTGACAACCGAAGAGGGGGTTGAAACAAGGACTCACAGCGTTGTAGAGGTCTTTGAGCCACGCATCACCGAGTACAGTATTGGAGTGCCACAAACAGTGTATAACGCCATGGGGCGACGACTAGAAATGAAACTCGAATGGATGGACCTGCAACAAAACTCTGCCTATGCCCTTCCATCTCGGGAGCTTGGGGTATTTTATTATGGCGAGAGTCAGCCGGCGAATGCCATATCGGGCGCAGTGGGTGCCACTTTTATTCGGTATAATGATGGGACAGATACCCGTGTGGATGACACCAATATCCCTGGAACCCCTGTGGAAGCACAACTTTTTTACACCGATACCCGAGAGATCTTGACCGTACTCACCAATCAAGGGGTGCAGTATTACGGCAGAATCATCGGGGATAGAGTGGTTCATAATTTCACCAAAGGCTCCTTCGTGAGTCTGGATTCCTATAACCCTAATTCTAATAACCTCTACGTGGCAGAGACCGAACTATCCGAGGAAGAGCGAGAGGATTATGGGGGGGATGGAAGTGCGCTACGCAGTTTAAGCCAGTTTGCGCTACTCAATGATAATGAGATGCTAGTGACCTCGCAAGCCAATGGATTGATCCTTCATAATTTGGATAGCAGTATCTTCT
>JAWXUK010000048.1:0-12067 GCA_044432785.1 Eubacteriales bacterium
CCGATTAGGAAAAAATTGATTGAGATTTTAGAGGGGAAAGGATTCGCCGTGAAGAAAGAGGGGGGATATGAAAATCTTGCCCATTCGGTGGATGCTTCGATTATGCGTGATGTGGTGGTGGCTGTGAAAGAATAGCCGTGTACCGATGGTGATCGGTGACACGGCTATGGGGGTTATCGGCTGTTATAAACCGAGGTTTGTTGGGGGCGAAATAGCAGGGAGATACACCAGACTGCTGAGAGGCCTACCACGGTGTAGACCAGTCGGCTGACTAGACTTGCTGACCCTCCGAAGGCGAATGCCACGAGGTCGAACTGAAAGAGGCCGACCAGTGCCCAGTTGATTCCACCAATGAGCAGAATCGAGAGCGCAACTTTATCCATTGTCATCATAAAAAATCCCTCCTTTCCTTGAGATGGCGCTACTATCAGGGAAGAAATGGGGGTTTGCCTCGTTTTGATGGGGATTTCCTTTGTAAAGGATTGGAGCACCATCGAGTGAGGATAGGTTTGGAGAGTTTCTCGGCGTTTCTTGCTTGATAGCAGTGGTTTTAATATAACCGAAATCTCTTTCTTTATGCAGAAAATTTGATTTTTGATGATGTTCCCCCTGTCCACTGTGGTGGAGCTCTCCCTTGGAGAAGGGGAGGAGGATTACGACAAGAGAGCAATAGCAAAAGACCGTCTTACCAAAGACGGTCTTTTTTGTGGTTATAGAATGGAATGGAGCATATTTGGACAAATAGGACTCTTATCATCCTTAATAATAGAGTTTTTCATCCAACCATGTCTTGAGATCGGCGATGGGGAGACGGATTTGCTCCATAGAATCACGCATACGGATGGTGACCGTATGGTCGGCTGGGGCTGAGTCGTCGCCGACGGTTTGGAAGTCTACCGTGATGCAGAATGGGGTGCCAATTTCGTCTTGTCGGCGATAGCGCTTGCCGATGGAACCTGCTTCATCGAAGTCTACCATCCAATATTTCGAGAGGTTTTGCTCGATCTCACGGCTGACCTTCATGATGGTTTCGTTTTTCTTCATGAGTGGGAGGATTGCCACCTTGTAAGGGGCGAGGGCTGGGTGGAGATGGAGGACGGTACGGATATCCTTTTTCTCGGCATCTACCACCTCTTCTTCGTAGGCGTCGATTAAGAAAGCAAGGGTGACACGGTCGGCGCCGAGGGAGGGCTCGATGACATAAGGGGTGATGTGGGTGCTTGTGGCATCATCGAGGTAGGTTTGTTTTTTGCCTGAGGTGGCATCGTGCGCCTTGAGGTCGAAGTCGGTTCTGGAGGCGATTCCCCACAATTCACCCCACTCAAAGGGGAAGAGGAACTCGAAATCGGTGGTTGCATTAGAGTAGTGGGAGAGTTCTTCGGCTTCGTGGTCACGGAGACGGAGGTTTTCGGGGGTCATATTAAGGTCGAGGAGCCATTTATGGCAAAATTCTTTCCAATAGGAGAACCATTCGAGTTCCGAGCCTGGGTGGCAGAAAAATTCGAGTTCCATTTGCTCGAATTCACGGGTACGGAAGGTGAAGTTTCCGGGGGTGATTTCGTTTCGGAAAGATTTTCCGATCTGTGCCACACCGAAGGGGAGTTTGCGACGGGTGGTGCGCTGAATGTTAGCGAAGTTTACAAAGATTCCTTGGGCTGTTTCGGGGCGAAGATAGATTTCGGTGGAGCTATCCTCGTTGACCCCTTGGTGGGTTTTGAACATGAGGTTAAATTTGCGAATATCGGTGAAATCTTGTTTTCCACAGGTGCAAGGGACATTTTTCTCACGAATGTATGCCATTAATGTGGGTTCGTCCATACTTTCGACGTTGATATCTGTGATGTTGTTTGCGTGGTTGAACTCTTCAACGAGCTTATCGGCACGGTGACGGAGTTTACAAGCCTTGCAGTCGATTAAGGGGTCGTTGAAGGTGGCGACGTGTCCCGAGGCTACCCATACTTGGCGATTCATCAGGATGGCAGAGTCGAGGCCGACGTTGTAAGGGGATTCTTGGATGAATTTTTTGCGCCATGCTGCCTTGATGTTGTTTTTGAGTTCCACACCAAGGGGACCGTAATCCCATGTGTTGGCGAGGCCTCCGTAGATTTCGCTTCCGGAAAATACGAATCCTCGGTTTTTGCAGAGGGCGACGATCTTTTCCATTGATTTTTGTCTGTTATCCATTGTTAATACTCCTTTGGTTTTTGTCATATCATGTGGGGTGGGAGTCTGTGATATCCTCTTAAATGTATCATTTTTTAATGGTTTCGTCAAGTCATTTTCAGAAACTTTTAATCTTTGTATTGGGTGGAATGGATTGACAGTTTCGCATTATTTTGGTATAATTAACGAGTTATGTGGCATAATTGCTACAGATTAGAATAGGAGACCTATATGGCTAATATAAAGTTTTTAACCGATTCGGCTGCCGATGTCCCTCGTGATGTCCTGAAAGAAGTGGGGCTTATCGACGTGCTACCCTTTCCCATGATCGTGGATGGGAAAGAGTTTGCCGACGGTGTGGATATGACAAGTAAAGAATTTTACGATGTGCTCTACTCGTGCGAGAATATTCCGACCCATGCACAGTTGACACCTTTTTTGTTTTGCGAGGTATACGAACACGCATGGGAAGAGGGTGTGGAGCATTTGATCTATGTTTCCATCAACTCCAAAGCATCGGCTACCCATCAAAATGCACATCAAGCCATTGAGATGTTTTACGAGAAAGTGCCCGAAGCGAGAGAGAAATTTATCATCACCATCATTGATTCCTTAAGTTACACCTTAGCCTATGGATACCCTCTTGTGCAGGGGGCGAAAATGGCGAAGAATGGGGTGGAGGCACAGGAAATTATCGACTATATCACCGATTGGGTGAAGCATTCTCGGATTTTGTTTGTGACCTTTGATTTGAGATTTGCAAAGAAGTCGGGGCGTGTTTCTGCTGTGGCTGCCTTTGTTGGGGAAGCCCTTGGGATTAAACCTCTGCTCACCTTTGAGAATGGACAGTCCAAGATTTTGGGGAAAGTGCGTGGCTCGAAGGCTGTGATTTCTACCCTGATGACCTTTGCTGAGGCAGAACGGGAAAAGGATTCCCCCTATCTGCTGCTGCGTACCTCGAACGAGGAGCAAGATACGGCGCTTGCTGAGGCCTGTATGGAGTCCTTTGGAAAACCTCCTGAGATGGTGAGTTATGTTGGGGGCGTGATCTCGATCAATGCCGGTCCGAATACCATTGGGCTTGTCTATCGGAAGAAAAGATAAGGGCTTGTTTGGCGAGTCCTTCCGTGACGAGCGACCCTGCGCAAGATGCGTGGGGTCGCTTTTTTTTGTAAGTGGGAAAGTTTTGCTTGCTTTTTTTCGCCGAGTGAAATATAATGGAGCAAACTGATTTTTTAAGGAGTCACTATGGATAATTATGGGAATCAATCCATTTCAATGCTCAAGGGTGCTGACCGTGTGCGCAAGCGTCCTGGGGTGATCTTTGGTTCGGATGGATTGGAAGGCTGTGAACACGCCGTCTTCGAGATTATGTCGAATGCCATTGATGAGGCAAGAGAGGGGTACGGGGATCTAGTGACCGTGACCCGTTACGCCGATTCTTCCATTGAAGTGGAGGATAATGGGCGTGGGTGTCCTGTGGATTGGAACGAGAAGGAAAATCGTTTCAACTGGGAGCTTGTCTTTTGTGAGCTGTATGCTGGGGGTAAGTATGGGGATGATGGGGATAACTATGAGTATTCTCTTGGACTAAACGGTCTGGGTTCCTGTGCGACGCAATATGCCTCGGAGTATATGGATGTGACCGTGGTGCGTGAGGGATTTGAGTATACCCTGCATTTTGAAAAGGGCGAGAATGTTGGGGGGCTTGTCAAGACGCCGACGAAGTCGAAGAAGACCGGGACGAAGATTCGGTGGAAGCCCGACCTTGAGGTCTTTACCGAGATTGAGATTCCCCTCGATTATTATACCGATACCATCAAGCGTCAAGCCGTGGTGAATGCTGGGATTACCTTTACCCTTCGTCATGAAGGGGAAGAGGGAATGGTGAGCGAGGATTTCCTTTATCCTGAGGGGATTTTGGACTATGTGACCGAGCTTGCGGGCGAGAACTCGCTGACCACTCCTGTTTTTTGGCAAGGGGAGAGACGTGGGCGAGATCGTGCTGATAAAGATGATTATAAGGTCAAACTATCGGTGGCTTTTTGCTTTACCAATCAAGAGGTGCTCATCGAGCACTATCATAACTCTTCGTGGCTGGAACATGGGGGATCCCCTGAGAAGGCGATGCGCAATGCGTGGGTCTCGGCCATTGATGGGAGGCTGAAGTCGCTGGGGAAATATCAGAAGAGTGAGAGCAAGATCGTCTTTGCAGATGTACAGGATGCCCTTATTTTGGTGAGTAATAACTTTTCGACCCAAACTTCCTATGAAAATCAGACAAAAAAAGCCATCAATAATAAATTCATTCAAGAGGGGATGACGGAATTTTTGCGCACCCAACTTGAGGTTTACTTTATTGAGAATCCCATGGATGCAGATAAAATTTGCGAGCAAGTGCTTATTAACAAGCGTGCTCGTGAGACTGCAGAAAAGGCACGTCTAGGGATTAAGAAAAAACTCTCGGGGAATTTGGATATTTCCAATCGTGTGCAAAAATTTGTGGACTGTCGGACCAAAGATGCTACCATGCGGGAACTTTACATCGTGGAGGGTGACTCGGCGATGGGTGCTTGCAAACTCTCACGTGATGCTGAGTTTCAGGGGATTATGCCTGTGCGTGGGAAGATCCTAAACTGCGTGAAGGCAGATTATGGAAAGATCTTTAAGAGCGATATTATCACGGATCTGCTCAAGGTCATGGGGTGTGGGGTCGAGGTGAAAGATAAGCACGTCAAGGACCTCTCGGTTTTTGATTTATCGGCGCTTCGGTGGAACAAAGTGATCATCTGTACCGATGCTGATGTGGATGGATTTCAGATTCGCACCTTGATTTTGACCATGCTTTATCGTTTGACCCCTACCTTGATTGAAGAGGGGTACGTCTATATAGCAGAGTCCCCTTTATATGAGATAAACTGCAAAGACAAGACCTATTTTGCCTATTCAGAACCGGAAAAAACAGCTATTTTGAAGAAACTGGATGGGAAGAAGTACGACCTACAACGCTCGAAAGGGTTGGGTGAGAACGAGCCTGATATGATGTGGCTCACCACCATGAATCCAGAGACAAGACGGCTTGTGCGTGTCATGCCAAAAACAGCTCAAGAGACTGCAGATAGCTTTGATCTATTGCTCGGCGATAATTTGCAAGGGCGAAAGGATCATATTGCCGAAAATGGACATCTATATCTAGAAATGGCCGATATAAGTTAAGATTACAGCGAATTACACCAAAAGGAGAGACCTTCATGGCGAAAAAAACCCCACCTAAAAAAGATAATCCCAACGTGATGGGTTTGCAGGCGAAGATCGTGGAGCAACCCATTACAGATACGTTGGAAGAGAACTATATGCCCTATGCGATGTCGGTCATTGTGTCACGTGCCATTCCTGAGATTGATGGATTTAAGCCATCCCATCGGAAATTGCTCTACACCATGTATCAGATGAAATTGCTTGGGGGCAGTCGGACAAAGTCTGCCAATGTGGTGGGTGCCACCATGAAGCTAAACCCACACGGTGATGCTGCCATTTATGAGACTTTGGTCCGTTTGGCTCGGGGAAATGGGGCATTGTTGCACCCTTTTATCGACTCGAAGGGAAACTTTGGTAAGGTCTATTCCAGGGATATGGCTTATGCTGCATCCCGTTATACAGAGGTGCGACTGGACGGGATTTGTGGCGAGATCTTTCGAGAGATCGACCAAGATACCGTTGATTTTGTGGATAACTATGATGGGAAAATGCAGGAGCCTACGTTGCTTCCTACGGCATATCCTAACGTTTTGGTGTCGGCCAATCAGGGGATTGCAGTTGGTATGGCTTCCAACCTTTGTGGGTTTAACCTTGGTGAGGTATGCGATACCACCATTGCGTGCCTGAAAAATGCAAATCACGACCCATTGACCACCCTACTTGCCCCTGATCTTCCTACGGGGGGAGAACTTCTATATCATGAAGAGGAACTGCGTCAGATTTACGAGACTGGGCGAGGTTCTTTTAAGGTGCGCTCGAAGTGGCGACATCTTGCCAAGGAAAACGTCATTGAAATATTTGAAATTCCCTATTCTACTACGGTGGAGGCCATCATTGATAAGGTGGTAGAACTGGTTAAGGCTGGGAAGATCAAAGAGATTTCGGATATTCGGGATGAGACTGATCTATCAGGGTTGAAGATTGCTATTGATTTGAAACGTGGAACTGATGTTGATAAGTTGATGGCGAGACTATTTAAGTCTACCCCTTTGATGGATTCGCAGTCTTGCAACTTTAATATTTTAGTGGGCGGTATGCCTAAGGTCTTGGGAGTGAAAGGGATTTTATCGGCTTGGAGCGAGTGGCGCTCGGAGTCGGTGAGACGGCGTACCTCCTTTATCATGAGCAAAAAGCAAGAGAAACTACACCTATTGCAAGGTCTTGCTAAGATTTTGGTGGATATGGATAAGGCCATCAAACTGATTCGTGAGACCGAAGAGGATGGGCAGGTTGTTCCTAATTTGATGATTGGGTTTGGGATTGATCAGGTGCAAGCGAACTATGTGGCAGATATTCGCCTGAGAAATATCAATCAGGACTATATTCTTAAACGCACCCAAGAAATGGGCGAACTTGAGAGCGAAATTGCTGATTTGACCGATATTTTGGCGAAACCAGAGAGAATCGTAAAGATTATCATCAAAGAACTCCAAGAAATTAAGAAAAAATACGGTGCAGAACGTCGCACTGAAATCATCTATGAGCATAATATAGATGAGATTTTGACCATGGAAGAGGAGGTTCCCTCCTATGTGGTGCATTGTGTGTTGACGGAGCAAGGGTATTTTAAGAAGATTACCTCGCAATCCTATCGCATGGCGAGTGAGCAGAAGCTGAAAGAAGGGGATAGCGTAGCACAGTTGTGGGAAGCGAATAATACAGATGAATTGTTGCTATTTACCAACCTACAACAGTGCTATAAGACACGTTTATCGCAACTTGATGATACAAAGGCGAGTGCCCTTGGAGATTATCTTCCTACGAAACTTGGCATGGATTCGGAAGAGGTTGTGGTTTGGGGCTGTATTACCTCGGAGTATCGTGGTCATATTTTCTTCTTCTTTGAAAATGGGAAGGTGGCTCGTGTGGAGCTTGCTGCCTATCAAACACAGACACGTCGCAAGAAACTGACCGGCGCTTATAGCGATAAATCTGGACTGGTTTGCGCTAAATTGTTGGTGGAAGAGGAGGAATTTGCCCTCTTTTCTACAGATAATCGCTGCTTGGTCTTCCATACGGGGGCGCTTTCTCCTAAATCTACTCGTACCACGCAAGGGGTTTCGGTCCTTAATGTGAAGATGAGGCAACAACTAGCTCGTGTATTACGCATGAGCGAAGGCGAAATTCCAAATATTGCACGATATCGGGCGAAGAATTTACCCTTGGCAGGGCTCCCCTTCAAAGAGGAGCATGAGCAACTATCTCTATTAGATTGAGGAGGACTTCTATGACACAAAAACGTTTGAAGGAATTTGCGATTATTACCTTTGGGTGCCTTGTCTATGCGCTCGGGTTTAACTGCTTTTTTCCACCTAACAACCTCGCTTATGGCGGGGTGATGGGTGTTATCCTGATTTTCGACTATATATTGGGTGGTATTCCTGTGGGTACTATCAATATTATCGCAAACGTTCCCCTCTTTTTAGCTGGGGGTAAGTTGCTTGGGCGTGAGCTCTTTATCAAAAGTATTTACACTATGACCATGAGTTCTATTTTTATCGATTTATCGTCGTATTTTTACACCTTTGGCCCTATGGATTCTATTCTAGCTTCCATTTACGGTGGTATTGCTGTTGGAGTTGGGCTTGGGATTATCTTTACACAAGGATCTTCGAACGGTGGGAGCGACCTGCTCTCACGGATTATTCGCATCAAGCTTAAGTGGGCGACTGTGGCGCAAATTATGTTTGCCATTGATTTTTTAGTGTTGGTCTCCTTTGCTGTTGTGGTTGGGAATATCAACAACGCACTTTATGGATTGATGGCGATGTATGTGAGTGCTCATGTCATTGATAATATCATGTATGGTATGGATAAATCGCAGGTTGCGTACATTATTAGCCCTAAACATGAGGAAGTAGCGCAAGTGCTTATTCACAAACTCAAACGGGGTGTTACCATTATTCCTGCAGTGGGGGGCTGGTCGGGTGCCCCTCAATACGTCATCATCTGCGCCTACAAACAACGGCAGATTGTGACAATCAAAGAACTGGTGCGTGAGGCTGACCCTAACGCTTTCTTCATCTCTTGTGCTGCGCGTGAAGTGGCTGGGAGTGGATTTAAGACGAGGGATTGATCGGGTCGCTACTTTGAAAATTTTGCTTGCTTGATGATCGTGAAATTTTCGAAAATCCACGGGAAGTAACTAGGAGGAATCTTGATGAAAGATCTTGCTAAATTTGTGCAAAACTTGGAAAATAAAGGGTATTCTGTGACGGTATGCGACACGAAAGAGGATGCCTGCCTTTATCTTGACGGTCAAATCGATGGAGAGAGCGTGGGGTTTGGTGGGTCGATGACTCTGAAAGAACTTGGAATTTATCCTATGCTTGCTACTCATAACGATGTGAAATGGCACTGGGAAGAAGGGGTGAGTGCCCCTGATACCATGGGAAAGAAGGTCTATCTCTCGTCGGTGAACGGCGTATCTGAGAGCGGTGAGATGGTAAATATTGATGGGAGTGGAAATCGTGTGGCGAGTACCATTTATGGTCCTGAACGAGTATACTTTGTAATCGGTGAGAACAAGATTGCAAAGGATCTTGAAGGGGCGATTTGGCGTGCACGTCATATTGCGAGTCCCCTCAATGCGAAACGTCTCTCGAGAAAGACCCCTTGCGCGAAACTTGGAGATAAATGTTATGATTGCAACAGTCCAGAGCGGATCTGTCGCTCCCTTGTGGTGCATTGGTGTGCTTCGGGTGGTGTGCAGTCGGAGGTTGTACTTGTGCGAGAAGAGCTGGGCTATTGAAAAAGATTTTGATTTTGATTGGGTGTCTGGCTGGGCTGTGCAGTTGCAGTTCTAGTTCGCAAGGGCAGTATTTAAGCGTGACACCTTATAGCGTTGCCCCTGTGGGGGAGAGTAACTACATTGGCGTGGAGAGCTATCACGAACTGGTGACGGCGCTGCTCTTTTTAGTGAACGAAGAACGTGAGAGTGGAAAGATTCGCATGGTGCAGTATACCCGTGAAGGGGCGAAGGATGACCTCAATCTTGCGGTTGTAGAAGTGATGCGTGAGACAGCTCTGGGGAGTTTTTCGGTCGGAGATATGACCTGGGAGCTAAACTCTATTGTTGGGAATTTGGAAGCCGACGTTGTGGTGGAGTATAAGCGAAGCAAGGAGGAGCTGGATGCAGTTTTTCCTGTGAGTGGGTTCTCGACCTCGGTGGCAGCACTTTCGACGGCGCTAGAGCGTGGAGAGCGTGGACTTGTGCTGCATCGAAGCTATTCTACTACCGATCGCTCGCAAATTGCGCGGATCATTGCGAGCGCTTACGAGAGTTCGGCACGTTATCTGGTTGAATTACCAGAGATTCAGACCACATTTTATCCCAATGAAGGTGCTTGGAAAATCGTGGAGTTTCAACTGGGGTATTCCCAATCCGAGGAGGATCATGCGACGAGGCAGAATCTTTTGGATGTGCAGATTAAGTCGCTTGCTGGGAAAATTTGGGTAGATCCTTCTGATATTGTTGAGAATATGTGCGCTATGATGATGGAGGGGGTAACCATTTCGGATGAAGGGGATACTCCTTGGGATATTTTAGTGAAAAAAGTGGGGACCCCTCGTGGGGTTGCCTATAGTCTGCTTGCCCTGAGTCAGGAAATGGGGCTGTCTGCTACCGTGGTTGAGGGTAGTTTTTGGGAGGTTCCACATACTTGGAATTCCATTGAACTTGAGGATGGAAGTACGGTTTATGTGGATTTGAGTGCTGCATCTGAGAACGGAGTGGTCTATTACTCTCGTGCTGAGATGGAGCAACTTGGGTACGGATGGTGAGGAAAAATTCATTTGAAGTGTTGACATCGTGGCGAAGTTGTGGTATAATGAAATTAGTTGCGAGTGTAGCTCATCTGGTAGAGCGCCACCTTGCCAAGGTGGAGGTAGCGAGTTCGAGCCTCGTCACTCGCTCCAGATAATAAAAACGATACCTGTTAAGGTATCGTTTTTATTATCTGGAATTGGTTGGCTTCGTACACGCTACCTCCACTTTCAAAATTTGCGATGCAAATTTTTCAAATCAGAGGGGAGCGGTCACCTACTCTGACCTGTCAGAGTAGGTAGTGGAAGCGAGTTCGAGCCTCGTCACTCGCTCCAACTGGAACTATTTCCACGTCTTCGGACGTGGAAATTTTCATTTTCTGCGAAAAATGAAACCGTTCTCCAAAGGGGGACTCGAAGTTTAAACTGTGTTGAGGGAACACAACTATCAATCAAGACAAATTATTTCGAGAGTTTGGCTGTTTGTTTGGTTGAAGATTTCCTTTGTGGACAAAAAAAGAAAGTGCAAGCACTTTCTTTTTTTGCCCTTTTTTTCTAGGTTATGGTTTTTTTGGAGGGGTTAACCTTTGGTTTTTAGAATTGATCCACTACTGGGGTGTTTAAGAATGCCTCGCTGTGTATATCGGGTTTTTCCCCTTCGAAGCTGACAGAGGTGAGGGCTGAGCAATTTCGGAAGGCTTCTTTTAAGATGTAATTGACGGAATTTGGAATAGTGATCGATGTGAGGGCTGTGCAACTAAAAAAGGCGCACTGTTCGATCGCAAGGAGGGACTTTGGGAGGGAGATGGTGGGGAGGGAGGTGCAATATTGAAAGGCGCCCCGTCCGATGACGGTGATGGAATTTGGAAGGGAGATGGTGGGGAGGGATGCGCAACCTGTGAAGGTGTATATTTCGATGGTCTGTAGGGACTCTGGGAGAGTGATAGAGGTGAGGGATTTGCAATTTGCAAAGGCAGCTATTCCGATAGAGGTGATGGAATTGGGGAGGGTGACCGAGGTGAGATTGTGGCATTCGCAAAATGCTTCGGGATGGATGGTGGTGACCGAATCTGGGAGGGTGACCGAAGTGAGCGAGGTGCAAGCTTCGAAAGCTTTTTCTCCGATGGTGGTGACGGTATCTGGGATGATCACGTCACCCCCTTTACCACGGTATTTTATGATGGTTGTGTCCTTGATTTTGAAGTCTTTTATTATTTTAAGGTTCATGATGCCGGGTCTCCTTTTTTATTTGATGTTATTATCATACCATATTTGTAAAGTGGATGTTAGGGATACATTGGTTTTCTGAGGGGGTTGTGCCGTTTTGTTCGAAGTCGTGGGTGATACTAGAACCACTTTTGTGGTCGATTAGTTTGGGAGGCTCCAAGCCGAGAAGTTATAGAATAGGTTGCTTTGGAGGGGGGTGGCAGAGGAGATCCCCTCCCATTGAGCGAGGAGGGTGCCATCTTTAAAGCAGAGGGGGATGAGGATGCCCTGTTCTTGGATATGGGGGTAGAACTGGGCTGCTGTGAGGGGGCTTGTGGGGTCGGGGGTGGCCCCTGCCCAGAGGGCGAGGAGGGAATCTGTTTGCCAGTTGGAGTGGCTACCATAGTTTAGATTGCCTGAGGAGTGGATTAAGGAGGAAATATTGAAGTCGGGGGTTAGGATGATTTCTCCCAGGTAGAGGTCGAAGTCGCTTCTGGCGAGGGCTGTTTGGTATTCTGTCCATGCGAGGGGTACCAAGGTGATCGTGATATCGTAGGGGGCGAGTTGCTCTGCCAATTGCTGAGCGAAAAAAGTTTTTTCAGTGCTTTCGGAAGGGAGGACGAGGGTGAGGCTTGTCCCTTGGAAGGGGGCGAGCTCTTCTGCTGAGAGGATGGGG
>JAWXUK010000049.1:0-11999 GCA_044432785.1 Eubacteriales bacterium
TTTGAAAACCCTTGCACTCAAACTTGTGGCTTCCACTAAGATTTACACCCCTATGGATGATACACAGTTGCTCCACTTACAATATATTTTTGTGGAATTGGACAGAATTTTACAGATAAGAAGTCAGCTCCAGATGTCCCTTACCATCCAGTGTGAGGAGGAGTCGGATGGCTATCGGGTGATGCATTATCTCGACGCTATGACCGACCTTCGCTCCACTCATTTTGAGTTGAAAATTATGGTAGGTAATAGCACTGAGCCACTCAATGTGATCCGACCTGATTCCTACTCCCATCTGAAAATCATGCCCCTTATCTCCGTGGGTGCATTGGTGTTAGATGGGGTAATCCCCTACCGAAAAATCATCGCTCAACATAGTTCTATCCAAAAACAGGAGGAAAGCGACTCTAATTCTGTTTCGATAGCCGATAAACCAGCTCGTGATGCACTTACTTGGTTAACCCGTTATACCGAAAATCTCCACACTAAAATCTTATCGAAGAACGAATGGAAGGGGACCCATCAGCATAATTTATCGTCCGAAGAAAAAGAGGAAATCATTGAAAAACTCGCCAAAGAAATGGACAAAGGGATGGGGAAAATGGGGCTACTTTCCCGTACGTTTTGGCTGATTTCTCTCTGGGCGATGGTGCAAAATAAATCCATATTACATCTGGCGCTAAAGGAAAACATGGTCTGGGATTTGAATATGGAAGCGGTGCACTGCACCAAAATGGACGCCACTTGTTATTGTGAAGGGGTGCTACAAATTCTAGAAAATGCCTGTAGTCACACTGCTATGAAACGTGCCTATCTATCGGTGCGCATTCGAGAAATCGGGAAAAATGCCGAGGATTTGGAAACTCAAATAAAACAACTACGCAACCGTCGCACCCTTCTGGAGTCCTTTCCTGTTTTTCAAAAAGAAACCTCCAAAACCCCCTATGCACTTGACGAAGAAGCTACCTATTCCATGACCATTATGGTGATAAACGACGCCAGTGCTCATGTGGAATCTTCCACACCCCCTCAATACAAGGTGGAGGGTATCGCCGATCATTTCAGCAAAAAGTCGGGTCACCCACTTCTCGCACCATCCTTGGAGGAGGTTTTCGGCTATCGCAGTGACAAACCAGAGGAAATTGCGGAGCACTATGGTCTACGTTTGTTTGAGAAAAATGTTTGTACCAACAAGGGGTTTTTTCGTGTGGTATCCCCCAGTCAGCAAAGAGATCAACAGCAGAAGAGGGAGGAGCTATCTTCCTATCGTGTTGCAAAAAAGGGGAAAATGATCTCGATACAAGAGAGTGTCTATACCGATAGAGCACCAGAAGATCACTGCACGTACTACCAAATGTTACTCCCATTAACCTTGCACTGGAACAGTCGCCAAGCACCCCCACCCCCCTTCTCCCACAGGAGTCGCAACTATTTTTTGAGCAACGTACTAGAGTACCAATCACCTGTGCGGGTGGTGATTCATAGTGAGTTGTACCATCGACTCAAAGAGGCGAAGAATCCAACCACAATCGACCTTTCAAATTTATTTTCGATTGAACTCACGAAACCCTATCTATACCAGAAAAGCGGTGGAGAAAACAAGGGGATTTACACCGTGCAAAACAAGATGGAAATCGTAACCCTGTTACACCAAGCACTGACAACCTGCCTAAAGCCAACCTGTGCCACCTATCTCCTAGACTGGACGGGGTTGGACGATTTTCTATCGGTGGAACTGTTAGCAAAAATGTTATTTTTATTTCTAGCAACCCAGAAAAGGATGGCGACACCCAAGATTGTCTTCCTATCTGTATATTATTCAGGGATAAATCCTTGGTATGGGAATTTGTGCGCATTTTTTCGGTTTTTTATGATAAACTGACCGATAACAATCAATGGATGGATGGGGTTCAAGTAGCAGTGGCGTGCTTGGAGGGAGAGGAGGAACTGTCCCCCGAGAAAATTCAATTGCAGTGTCTTTTCGTTGGAAATAGTCCAGCTTCTGTAGGGATGACCGCACATCATTTTTCCTATTATCACCTCGGAAATAATCCGGAAAATAGAGCTCAAATTAGCTATCTCACCTACGATGATAGTGCTAAGCCTCCAGAATTATTACCCCAATTTCCTTTTGATTTATTTTTGCCCGGGGTGAATATGTCCTCGTTATTTTTGGACAAAGTGAACGGATATCTCAACCAGTCATTGCAAGAAAAGGCACTGGGATGTAAGATAGAAGGGATTAGTCTTCGACTAAATTCCACCATTTATGTCTCTGAATTTTATAAAGCAGAGCTTCTATTTCAAAATATAGGCATCGTTTATCGCTTTGCCCTGCTCATTGCACTGGATATTAGACACCAACTAAAGACGTCCCCACTGGAAGGGAAGGAAGAACTTTACTTGGTGGGATACGAAACCTATTCCATTATTTTGGTGGAGCAAATCAAACAATCTTTAGCGGACTTTCCCTGTCATACCCTGTACTATCATCGAAAAAGATCTGATAAAAAGGAAACATACAGTAAAAAAGCACGTTGTATCGCCATTATCCCTGTTGCAACCACCTTATCCACCCTCTATCGTATGTCGGAATATTATTGTAATCCCGACCTCTGTTGGGACACCTACTATCATTATGCTCTGGTTTTGACTCGCCAAAGTGGTCAGACAGATGGAATAAGGCAACAAGATTATTGGGAGGATAATGGTGAGAACCTCGTGTCGCTTTGTCCCAGAACCAAAGAGGAAATATCGAAAAATCTGATGTGCAAGTACTATTTATCCCCAGAAGCGAAGTGGAATCGAAGGGAATCCACCGAGGCAGTGCAGGAAAAAGTGTCCATTTCTGCGGACAGTACTTCCACCATTCCTAGTGAGATTTTTATGGGCGAGGGTTCCAATTACAAAGGCGTACAGGGATTTTTAACCCAACCTCCTGTGAAATTCACAAAAACAGAAATAGAGAACAGCGTGAAGAGCGCCAAAACCGCCTCAGACAAGAACACTAAAAGGGTAGAGGCGTTAAAATCTAAAATCACTTATAGTCACATCAAACAAGGGCTGAGCCATTATCAGTTTTTTATCGACATGGAGCGGTATTACGAAACCCAAGAATCCAACATAAAAGAATGGCTTAGGGGGCTGGAAAAACCCTCTCAAGATGGCACCGTTCATGTGGTATTCACGCCCTTGCGCAGTGCAGGGATTCCATTCGGAAAAATGGTAATTGACGAGGTTTTTTCTGGTGCAGCCCACCTCGTGCAAGTGGAACTGGAATCTGCCTATCGAGAGGATATTCGTACCACGTTTAGCTTTATTTCTCAGGAATATCAACGCAGCAAGGAGTACAATCCACGTTGGCACATTAAAATTTACTTTGTTGATACCGCCATCACCTCTGGAGAAACCATTCAGCGAGCCAAATCTCTTGCCGTTTCTTTGCTAGAAGAGGCCCAGGTGCCCTATCAGGTGGAGGATATTTTTGCGAGCTGTTTTCTGCTGGTCAATCGGTGTAGTCATGAGCATATTCACGCAACTTTGGGGAAGGAAATTAGCGGCTTTCACAGTTATGTGCACCTTGCTATCCCCAACTTTCATATGCGTGATCAAGGTTGTCCCACCTGCGAGATGGTGTCCCACTACCACAGGATGGAAAATCGTACCGCAGACCACGAATTGGGAGTGGAATATCGACGTTTAGCAGAAAAACAGTCAGTGCGAGACATCTCCACCTACCGTCAATGGATGGAAACAACCGTGTTTCAGGGAGAGGGGTATTGTAGTTGGATTCGTGAGTGGCTGTATGCCTATCTTCCGACAAGCTATGAGGGAGAACAGTGGTACGGTATTTTCCCCTCCATAAAAGAAGAGGAATTTTATGAATTACAGGGATTTTTTCATCTGCTGGGTTGGGGAAAATCCCTCTGTTCCCATCAGGAATTCACCCTGGATAAATTAGAAAAATTACTGCTAACACAGAAAACAAAGGCAATGGAAACCCCTCTCCTCGAGGAGTGTTTGAAAAAATTAAAGAACTCCTCCGACCGTATTTTTCAGCGCTCCTTCTGGTTAGAGGTATTTTGGAAGTATGTTTACGCTCAAAAATCCTATTTACGTCTGATCACCTCCCACACTGGATTTGAAGATTTCCCCAACACCTTAGTCATGCATTATCTCGGGACAGAGAAGCATAGTGCTGCCACTGCCCAACATCTTGTCGCTTTTATCAATAATCGGTTAGGTCAGGATTACATAGGCCCCTTCCACAGCGAAGAAGCTAGAAATAAACTGGAAATAGAGTGGCTGATTTCCTATCTCAAGGTACTATCTCGTCCTCAACTTGCAAGGTATCACCACATTCGGCAGGCAATATTTTCCATCCTACTATCCCTCCTTCAGGGCGCTATGGATCCTGATTTTCAATACACGATTCTAGAGTTAGAAAAACTGGGTCAATATTTAAAGGTAGAGGGTAATTATCCAGTGATGGCACAGTATCAGCTTTTACAGGCAATTCTAAAACGGCTCTGTGGTCTCCAATCTGTCTATTTGTTTTCCACTGAAAATATCCGTGGAATACTGAAGTATTATCAGAAGTTACAGGAAAAATATGATACGATCCCTCAAGAAAGCACGGATAAAAACTACCGCTTATATCATGATTTCCCCAATGAAGAAAAACGGGAGAAGGAACTTAAAAAATTGATTCAATGGGCGTCCTCTAGTGGCGATGCAGAGTATGGTTGCTTTTTAATTGAGGATAATTTTCGGAAGCAGGAGATGGATTTTTATGAATGATTCCCTCAAAAATATCACAGATTATGTACTTTGGAACAATACAATGGTGCTAGATCGTGGGATTTCTTTGCTGTGTACCGCCCACGAAAACGATCCACTCTCCCTCGAAAAAACTGAGCTTTGGGGTCTGGGAGCTGTGAAAGATTTTGTGGAGCGAACGGCGAGAGGGAGCATTGATTCCACGAAAGGGATCTGTGAGTTTTATCCTCAAAATCTCCACTATGACCTCTTTCGTTTTCTCAAACTAAAAAACACCGAAGAGGAATATAAACTCCTTTCCGCCATGATGGTGCTTCATAAAACCTTGACCCTGCTAGAAGAAGAGGGTTCTCAGGATAGACCTCGGAGAATTCACCTAGATTATGAGTTGCTTTGCACCTGCTTGACCATCATCGCTCAAAGTGATATGGCATATTTAGTGGCACAGGACACGCAGGGGACCTATGTACTCGCTGGGTCTAGTATCCCTTATGATTTAATGGACAAAACACTTCAACCGGAAGACTGCCACGAGATTTTGGAAAATAAATACAGAGGTTCTCTCGAGGAAGAGGCTGTGATCTCCTCGGAATATCCTTATGAGATTTTCCAAATCGACCAAGTGCACAAACGAGAATATACCCTGATTCTGCAGTGGACAACCCCCCAACAATCCCAGCTATCTCAGGTGGCACTTCAGCGAAAGCGAAATACACTATTTTTGCGTGGTCGCATCAGTGCCATGGTGCGACGAGATTTTCACGCTCTGCTCAATCGCCAGCAAAAACTGGAGAGCATCGCTCCAGAACAGCCGGATGCACCTCTCAATATTTTCCACATTTCGGACATTCACGCTGAGAAAGGAAATAGCCTCGAAATCATGAATTTGGTGACAGACTGGAAGGGTACCCTCGACGGAACAGAGAGTAAAAAAATAGATTTTTTAGCAATTACAGGGGACGTGGTTCAAGGGCGAGATGCAGCAAGTGGATTGGAAGAAAATTACAAAAAAGCAGGAGAAATCATCCGAAATATAGCGTTTCAGTTATGGAAAAAGAATCTTTGGCAGGATGTGAATGGGACTCCTTCAGATGATCGCCTCAGTCAAAGTTGGATCCTTCGCACATTGATTACCACTGGCAACCACGATTATGCCACCATGAACGAGCTAGAGTCTCTGCGTGACCGTGAATCCCGTAGCACAACTGGGGGACGTCCTGCCTCCACAGAGGGGAGTGCCATGGTGAAATTCGGCTATTTTGCCGATTTTATGCGAAAATTATTGCACCTTGATGTCGGGGATTTGGTGGACAACGAGCTCAACGAATTTCGGCTGTATGGTCAGGCAAATCTCGGATTTTTAGTGCTAAATAGCTCTTATATGGCAAATTCCTTCCGAAACAACAAAGTGCACATCCCCCAAGATTTTGTGGAAAAAAGCAAACTTTCTTTGAAAAAATCCACTGAAACTCATGGGCTTGCCATGGCTGTGATTTGCCTCTCTCACCATGGACCTCTCTACAATATCGACTATTTAGCGGACAAGTATTATGGGAATTATATCGGCCCCAATTTTGCTGAAAGATTTAGCGAAATTGTCAGTGGACACAACTTTTATAAGTCTGGTACAACACGTAAAATGCAGAAACATTTTGAGGCCTTGAAGCGTGATATCACCGACACTTCCCTCTTCAAGAAGGACAAGAAGAATGTGGACCCCACAGTTCAAATGTGGATGTTGCGAAATAATCCAGAAGTACCCGAAGAAACGATATATCAAAAAATAATTTCAGAGCGAAAACAAAGCATTATGTACGACAATTTATGCCGGCTTAGCTCCCTAGATCCGAAACAAGAAACTTGGAAAACCGATGAGCGATTGCACCGGATTATATCGGATATTCAAGAAAATTCCCTTATGTCGCAACAAGATAATCTCCATCACACCCATCAGTTCAAAGAACGTAACCAGTGGATTTCCGCCTGTTTGTCCGGTCATACCCATAAAGCAAGAGCTGCGACAGATAGCGGTCACGACTATGAAATTGGTCGTTTTTTCGAGGAAAGCCTTGTAAAGGAACAGGACAAATTACTAAGAAAACAAAACCTACAGTTTGGGATATTACAAGTGACCACCCTCCCAACTATACAAATTGACTATCAATTTTATCAGTATTTTTCTGGGGCTGGTCATGTTATCAAACTGATATTTGAGAATGATTCGAGTACACAGTCCCCATAACCCCACACAAAATTTGCAAAGCATTACATCACATTGTATCATCATAGAAGCGAAAGAGGGAAGGGGACTCCATGAAGTAAAAAAACTTCACTGGCGACTTCCATGACAGTTACACCTGAGCATCCACCCTAGTCTCAAACTACTCCAACCTATAGTTTTAGCCCAAAAATAGCGAAACAGAAAAAAATCCATTTCCCTAGAAATATTGTTAAAGACGAACATTCTACAAGAATTACGCAACTTTTTAGGAGATATTTTTTCACTTATCAGAGGGTAGTGTGGATTTGACGGCAAGCCTCCACGGCGGCCGCAACCTTCGAAATCAATACTCTAACGATTTCGCCACCCTTTTGAGGTCGTCATTGCTGATATGGGTGTAAATTTCGGTGGTGCTAATGCTGGCATGACCTAAAATTTCTTGAATTTCACGAATATTCGCTCCACTTTTAAGAAGTTGCGTGGCAGCTGTGTGACGCAATTTGTGACAAGAATAATCGGATTTTCCGATTAGCGTGAGGTGCTTGTCCACCATTGCTTGGATACTACGAATGGCAAAACGTTTGTTGCGCTTCGAGAGGAACATGGCAGGGTCGGCAGACTCGTATCGCTCGTCGAGGTAACGCTCAAGCGACTGCGCTGTACGCTCCGAGAGGTAGACCTGTCGCTCCTTCTTCCCCTTGCCCATCACGGTCACCCGATCCCCACGAAAATCCTCGAGGTTTAAGGATGCCACCTCAGAGACACGCAACCCCCCCGACATCATGAGGAGGATGATGGCTGTATCTCGCGCCCAAAATTCTCCGGAAATGACCTCGAGAAGTTCGGATATATTCTCTTTCTGCAGATATTTCGGTAAGGTTTTGGCAGTTTTTGAGGTCGGAATTTTGAGCATGATATTTTTCTCTATCTGCTCCATCTCGAGCAAATAGTTGAAAAAACTCTTAAGGACTGCTATTTTCCGATTTCTTGTGCGCTCCCCTGCCCCACGTTGCCGTGCCAGCCACGCAAGGAACCCCGAAATGTCCTCTCTGCGAATGGCTCGGATTTCCTCGATGGTAATCGAGGTTAGGTCGAGTTCTTGTTCTAGTTGAGTTTTACGTTTTTTCGACTCTAGATATCGAAAAAAGAGCCGTAAGTCGATGAAATAATTATAGATGGTTGCTGTCGAGAGCCCACGTTCTATCTCGAGATAGCAGAGAAATTCGTAGACCGATTGAGGGGATTCTTGCTCAAAATCGAGTTTCATGGGGGTCTCCTTTCGAGAAAATGGCGAGTGGTTACCCTTAGTATAGCTTGGAAATTTTGCGCTGTCAAGATGTAATTGCGTAAAATGGTTATTTTATGCAATTTCGTAGCTTGACAATTGGGCTGGAATGGGATATAATGAGGGGTGATTATTAAGCATTTAGAGGGAGGAGATTTCCTAAGCTATCTCACGTGATAGGCGGAGTTCCTAACGAAAACATTCATTTTCCGCACAATTTATTTTTCATTATTAATTCCTCTTATAGTAGCTTCTGCTATATAATTTACATCTTCCTCATCATATCGTTGATCGATCGGTAACATCATCAAGTTTTTAGCATAATGATGCTCTATATACTGATCCGGAAGGGTTTCCGATACATTACTCCACAAAACAGGTACATATATTTTATGTTGCAACAAATATTCTCTAAGTTTAGTCGAATTTTTCATCAAAAATGGATATCCAAATGGTCCTTCAACCTCTTCAACAAGTGATAATTCATTGTAGCTTCCTAGCAAATGATGAATGACACGGTAGTTTTCCTCACGCCTTGACTTCACTTCTGCATAGTTTATCCCGGACAGAATGGATTTTGTTGCCATCGACATCTTAGCGACTGACGCTTTTTCGGACAAATCCTCGTAATGCTGAAATGTCCCATAGTGTTCGCTTGCCGTCTCCTCCAGGCAACCAACCAAATAAGAAAAACGCTCACTTGATTTTTCTCTATAAAGTTCTTCTGGTGGGGCAATCTCTGTGTGCAAATACCCGCCATCTGGTACACCAAAAAACTTCCGACAGGAATAAAGGGTATCCATCCCGTGAAGCGGTTTATGAAAAAATGCTTGGGTATTATCCACAATCAGATGAGAAAATTGGGACTTCACCTTTAATATATATTGATCATCCAATTGTCCGTAGAAGTTAACCAGCAGAATAGAAGAATCAAAAGGAATACCATCTAAAATCGGACGAAATCCTTCATCTATGTGGTAATGAACTACCTCCACATTGCAATTCCTAACTGCTTGAATCACAGAACCACAAATGTAGTGGGGCATGTACAATTTTTTAATTGATTTCACTCGCAATAGATATTGCAGTGCTGTTCTACAGTAATTAAATCCAAAGGAGGATGAGTGATACTCTTCTCCTCTGAATAGTTCAAGCCCAAAAAAACCACCATATTCTTTCATTTATCAACTCTCCTTGAAATCCCCTTCAGATCCTCCCGAAATCAAATTATATTCTTCCAGAAGTTCCTTCGTCTTCTCTTTCCCATTAAACATCAGGACATCAATGATGGACAGATTTGGTACGAATTCAGAAGAGAATTGCTTATAGCGAATCTCGTTCATTTTTATAAATTGAAGGTCTATATTCTCTTTTTGAAAATCATCATAAGAATACAGCGCTTGACCTCCAATTGCATTTATATATTGATTTGCACCCATTCTTTTGCAAATATCCAAAACTTTATCCTGCCCTTTCAGGCTACAATCTTTCTTTATATCAGAAGATACCAAAATTTTTGTTTCTATCTCTAAATATTCACTTACCTTCTCAATTAAATTTTTCAAAAAATAAGCTAAGTTCATTTCGCTGCATTCTAGTATTTCGGATATTAAGGGGAATATCTCATCAAAATATGGGCTTTTTTTATAGGAATTGCTTAACATATCAAGTTTTTTGCCCACTTTCACTTTATTCGATTTTTCTCCACTTTCTTTCAAATAATGTTCATTTATTAATTTAAAAGAACTTATTCCTGAGATTTCAATATTAATAAAGGTTATCCCATTGCTTGTCAGAATCCTATTTCGATTTATATATCCTTTCTTTATATAATTAACATCATCATATATGAGAAATGTGTCCACCGCTTGAATCAGTTGCCAGTATCCTAAATAAGGGAAAAAATACGGTTGCATAATAGCTAGTTTCATAATTTTTCTCCTTTTTCTTACAGAAACACTTCCACCACACCGTCTCCCGCACCCTCTATTCCCGAAATGTATTGGGTTCCAGCTTATCAGTGGCAAAACGGTAGTCATGCACCAACTGTAACTATTATACACCACTTTATTAGATTGTGCAATACAAATCTCCAGAGTGGATTTGTATTACACAATTTAATAGGCACCTGTATCGGAAAAAATGAAGAAACTGCTATTTTATATTTTTGAACAAGCTCACTTTTGTTCAACATGACAACAATTGAGCTTTTGGATAGTCTATCATAGACTGCGCAATTTTCTACCAGAAGAGTTTTACACGAAAATACTTGACAACATGTACTCACACATATATACTTAAAATAGAAATTTATTAAGGGGTTATGAAATTATGGAAAGAGCTAGACAAAACTCAAGCTTCTATACTCAAGAAGAGCTACTGACCCTTGGTTTTAAAAGTGTTGGAAAAAATGTATTAATAAGCAAGAAAAGTAGTATCTACGGTGCAGAAAATATTAGTATCGGAAACTTTGTTCGAATTGATGATTTTTGTCTTTTGACTGGAAAAATAGAACTAGCGAATTACATTCATGTCGCCCCTTTTTCAGGAATATTCGGTCACGATCAAGGGGTATTTTTTGATGATTTTTCTGCGATAGCTAGTCGTGGGCATATTTTTGCACATAGTGACGACTATTCCGGTGAATCATTAACCAACCCAATGACTCCAGTTAAATTCAAAAATGTCAAAAATGGCCCAGTTTTTTTGGGTAAGCATGTAATTGTAGGCACTAATTCTACAATTTTACCAGGGGTCACGATTGGCGACGGGACTGCAATTAGTGCTCATTCGTTGGTTAAGAGTTCCCTTGAATCTTGGGGGATTTATGCTGGTGTTCCATGTATCAAAATCAAAGACCGAAGTAAAGAACTTTTGAAGTTAGAAGCGAAATTCCTGAAAAATATGTCCTTTTGATTCTGTCATGGTAACTCGGAAATCATTAAGCCCTATGACTTTGTAAATTTGGTTAGGGTGGAGTATTGAGTGAAACCGAAACAAATCAATGACGAATTCATTGATTTTTGCAGAGTCAAACTAAATAAAACCCTATATAAGAAGGAATGTGATTAGTGAAATCGGAATAGCTTTTTACTGACGATATGGTTCCTCGAAGCCTTCTCCGACAAGTTTATTCCCGCATCACCTAAGAAAACCACGCTCGATTGTCAGTTGCACTAAAGTGCTTCCTGGGGGCGCCCGATGGTCTTATAAAGCGCACCTTGCTGAGCTTCTAGCTGTTCCTCCTTCTGTGCCATTTCCTTTTCTCTCGCATTTTCGTCAAAGAATAAAGTTTTATTTGCCAGCGCTTTTGATGAATGTTATACGCAAATTTCGGATAATGTTGGGATTTAAGTTGTGTTCTGCGACCAAGGCACCTAGCTCTTTTTCGCCCTGGAGAAGCGCAAGGACTAGCTTACTATTGAACGCTGGACTGAATGTTCGGCGTTTCATGGTGTCATCTCCTCTGTTTTTTATCTCATACCATGTTCACGATAGATTTGCAAATCTTTATCCAGAATTAGGGGGACATTATACTTGTATTCAACATATCCACAAGTGAACTTGTTCTTCTTTTCGTATTCGAGACTAGATGTAAGTTTGTCAAACATCTTGTACAGCATACTCATTTGGAGTCAGCCAACCCAGCGGTCTCATCGGCAAGTTGTTACTTCTGCGATTATGTACTTTTAATTGATTCCTAAAATCTTCAAA
>JAWXUK010000050.1:0-11597 GCA_044432785.1 Eubacteriales bacterium
GAAATTCACCGAAGGCATAGGAGATGGCTGGCTCGAGACCTGCTGGGTTGCCGTCATCATCGAGGTAGGAGAAGGGAGGGAATTTTAGGTCCATTCCTACTCGAATGACCTCGTAATCTTCGATGGCTGGGAAGACGGAATCGGTTGTGGTGTCGGGGGTTGTGGTTGTGGTGGTGCTGTCGGGGGTGGTTGTGGTGTCGGCTCCACTACCGGAATCGCTACAACCAACTAAGGTTGCGAGCAGGAGGGAGGAGATCAGGAGGCTTTTTAAGGCAGAGTGTTTCATTTTTTTTGATCCTTTCGGTGCGAAATTAAAATTTATTTGACAAATAAATGCCTGTATACTATAATATACCTATACTATGATTTTGTAAAGTAGGCACTTAAATGTGCTATAGTTACCATTTGGAAACCATGGAGGAATGTGAGTTATGATTGAACATTTACCGGCTTGTCCTGTAGAGACGACACTGGCTTTGATTAGCAATAAGTGGATTGTGATGATTTTGCGTGACCTCATTGATGGCACGAAGCGTTTTGGGGAGCTAAAACGGTCGGTCACCGGGATTTCACAGAAGGTTTTGACCAACAATTTGCGTCAAATGGAGGAAAATGGGCTTGTCAATCGGGTAGTATACCCTGAAGTTCCACCTAAAGTGGAGTATAGTTTGACCGAGCTTGGGAGGAGTCTTCACCCTGTTTTGGATACCATGGCAATCTGGGGGCAAGAGTATAAAGTGAAGATTTTGGAAGAAACTACGGTGTAATGACCGAAGTTTATGTGGAAACAGGGGTCCTCGAGAGAGGATACCCTGTTTTTTTATGAGGCTACCACTTGATCGAGGTCGGTGAGGTCTAGTTCTCGGATCAGTACCTGTGCGACACGCTCTGCCACCAAGCCTGTGAGCCATGCACATTGGTTGAAGTGGTCTTGGCTCTGCCATTCGATGCCATGGGTGATCACACGGCAGCAGAGTGAGTTTTTCTTGCTCTCGACCTTGAACCAGTCGTGAAGTTCGGCGGAAAGTTCCATCATTTTGCCGATTTTATCGTCACCTGGGGTGCTACGACCGAAAAAGAGTCCGAGGGTCATGACGCCACCAGAGACAGCTCCACAAAGGCAACGAGAACCACCTAAACCAACTGGAAAACCAGAGGACATGGCGATGAGCGCTTCCTTTGGAATATCCACTTCGAGGTTATCAACAATGGCGCTGACGATGGCTTCCGAGCAGAAGTACTGTCCGTAGAGTCCTGATGCATCCTGACGGATTTTGGAGGGGCTGATTTCTTTTTTGTAGTTCATTGAGGTCCTCTTTTCTACTTCGTTTTTAGTGGATTAGCGAGCTACAACCCATTTACCAAGGATTTGGAGTGGTCCCTCCTGGGAAATCTGCGCCAAAGTCGGCTCCGAAATCCGAGCCGAAGTTATCTCCAAAACCGAAGTCTGGCTGGTCGGGTTGGGTTAAAGTGTTATCAATTTCGGGGATATTTGGATTGAACCCTCCCATTTGGAGGTCGTAAGTTAAAATTTCGAGGGTGGAGTCTGAGAGCGTGACCTCATAATGGAAATTATTGACCGTGAAAGAGACGTGGAAGACCCCCTCGGTGCGCTTTTGCGCGAGGTTTGTGACCTGTGTGGCAGTGACCCCTGCTCGTGCAAGTGCCACATCTATTGCCATTTGTATCGTGATTTCAACCGGTTCTGCCTCTTCCTCTTCCTCTTCCTCTGCTTCGGGTTCGGGGACAGGCTCGGTCGGCACCTCTTGCTCTGTGAAGGTGAGGGTGAGAGTCCCGTCTTCTTCGGATTGGTCGAGGTCGAATCCTTCGGCGAAATGCTCGGAGATGTGGGAGACCATGATCTCTTGAATTTGGGAGGCACGGTTCTGGTCTTCGTCGGTCACGGTGAGGGTGAGGGTGGGAGGATCGAGGTAACCTGAATCCTCTAACCCTTGGAGGAGGGCGAGGGTGGTGGGTGCGAGGGTGGAGATCGTGAGTTCCTCTAACACTGGGGTTGCATGGTCGGAGAGGGGGGTGAGGTCCATGAGTTCGCCATATTGGTCAAGGGTGAATTGGAAGCTGGGGTCTGTGGTGAGCTCGATAGTGGTGGTGATCACTTGTGGGGTGGGGATACGGGCATAATAGGTGTATCCCACGGCGAAAAGGGCGATGAGAGTGCCGAGCATGACACCGATGAGAGCGAAAATGAGGTTTTTCGAGAGAATCGGAGGGTTTGCCATGGGTCACCTCGTCTGTTGTGCTTTGGGTTGGGCGCTGTCGATCAGTTTGGTATAAGGGGAGACAATGTATCCACTGAGTTGACCTCCGATTTTTTTCTGAACCGAGGGCATGGAGAGCATGGATCCGATGATCTTCATTTGGAGCATTTTGCCCTTGTTATTGTGGGGGAAATCGTAGATGCCGTTTTGTTTGTAGTATTTATGATCTGCTTTCATCATGCCCTGCATCAAATAGATGAGGTCACGGAAAATTTTGGTACCACCCACGCCGTAGAAGGTTTTTGGGCGCTCACAACAGTGGTTGAGCGCATAGTGAAGGGAGTGGGAAAGGGAGGAGATGGAGTGTGCCGTGTCCCCTTCGTCGGTGGCGACACCTGCGAGGTAGAGTCCCCCAACGTCGGAGCGAGCTTCCACCAAAACTTTGAGATTTTGCTCGTTTTGGTAGTTGCCCGAAATGAGGTAGCCCACCGGCATTCCGTGGGTGACGGTACGGTGACCATTACAGAATTGTCGATCGTCGTAGCACTTCATACTGGAGTGGGTGAAATGGTTTTGGATGGTGAAGGCATAGATGAGGGCATCCCCATTTTGCACCTCTTCTCGCAAAAAGACGTCGAAATTATCCTTATAAATGCACTTTTCGGTGGTGGAACATCTCATACAGCCCAAACAACCACCCGAGAAAGGGTAGTCTCGGAGGTTGACGATACGAACTTCGTAGGGGAAGGTGGCAGTAAAGTCGGCGATCATTTGGGCGAGGTTTACGTCGTCTGGAGCCATATTTGTGACCATAACCACATCTTTTTCCTTGGTTTTAGGAACAGTGGGGAGAGAGGCGACGTGTGGGGCTGGTTTGGGAGGGACGGTGTATTTGATGGGGGGCTGATAGATGTCGTGAGAGATATCGAAGAGGATTTTTTCGAAGAAGTGCTCGGCTTGGTCACGGCCTTTGGGTTCGAGTAGGTCCTCCATATCTGCTGAGAGTCCTTTGAGAAATTTGAGATTGAAATCGGAACAAATTTCTTCCATCCAATTGTGGGCAGTGACATCGAAGAAATGTTTTGAGGTGGTGATTTGGGTGGCGCATTTGCCTGAGATATCAATTCCACTCTCTGCCATGAGTTCTACGAAACGGTGGAGCTGATAGGGGGCGAGGAAGGTATAGATTGGGTAGACGAAGAGGATGAGGTCTGCTTGTTTGAGCCCTTCGAATACCTCGCTACAGTCTTTTTCATAGCTTCGGATGCGTTGTCCGACGTCGAAATAGGTGAACTGGTGGTCGGGAAAGCGCTTTTCGAGGTAGTAGGCGGTTTGAACTGTAATGCTATTTTTGCCCTTTGGGCTGCCGTTGATCACTGTTATATTCATTGTAAAAGCTCCTTAGAGATGGAATGAGAGTGCTGTAGTGTGACCCTTTTTGGAAGAGGGCATAATTCACCTAGTACTTTGATTATACTACGTTTTAGGAGAAAAGGCAAGGGGAAAATTTGGTAGGAAAACGGGTGGGAAATAGGTCGAAATCACTGGACAAAAGGGGGAACTGCTGATATAATAGAGGTAACATGGGAAGGGTATCTCTTTTAAGATATAGACTTTTTGTGCATCTTAAGAGAAACACCCATTTTAAGAAAGAGACGAGGATTTCGATATGAAAGAGATGATGGATACAAAAGTCGTTAATTATTTTGAAATATTGTGCAATGACTCGGCAAATCCCTGTTCTGTGACAGATATTGATACCTACGAGACCGTTTTTATGAATTTTGCGATGCACAAGCTGTTGCGTGATGTAGATAGTGCGCATACTACAGGGCGCTCGGAACTAAAGTGCTACGAGAGAATGCATGGCAGAACCGAGCCTTGCACCTTTTGCGAAAATGCAGTGATTGTGGAAGGTGAATTTTTAGAAACTCACGTTTACAACCAGAAACTGGACAAGCATTTTCGTGCAAATAGCATGAAAATTGAGTTTGAAGGTCGATTTTATAATTTTTGCAAGTATTTTAGCACCTCTTCCTATGCAAGTCAGCTCATTACCTTTGAGGATGCTATGACTGCAAGTGTGGAAATTTTTTCGACACAAAAAGACACAGAAAAGACCACAAATGCGTTTTTAGAGCTCATTGGAAAGTATTATGGAGCACAAAAGGCATATGTCTTCCACTTGAATGAGGAGCGCAAAGGCATTTCGAAGATATATCAGTGGAGTTCGTCTGAGCACATCAAAGTGGATTCCGATGTGTTATCGAAAATTCCACTCGAGCATGTGCTGGTGTGGCTGGAACATCGAGATGCGAATGGTGTGGTCGAGGTTTCGAAGGATAGTGAGTCTTCGAGTCGGAACGATGCAGGGCGAAAATTGCTCGAGCTATTGGGGCTTGAGAATATTGCGCTAAGTGTGATCGTCAATCAAGAGGAGGAACCCATTGGCTTGGTGGGGTGTTCTAACCGTGCTGACGCTATTTTTGATCCTAGGATTTTGACCACAGTCACCCGTTTTGTGACCGAGGGATTTTCGAAATCTGGGATGAAAGAGGAACTGAAATCCATCGGCGAGATAGACTATTTGACGGGATTTTATAGCCGTATTAAATATGCAGAGATGATGGAGCAATATGAAAAGAATCCTCCTCCTTATCTTGGGGTGGTCTTTGCGAATATCAATGGACTGCGCAAGACAAACGAATTTTTGGGGTATGCGAAGGGTGATGAGCAGATCGCAAACACTGCAGAGACGTTACGTGCCTTTTTCAAAGAATCCTTTTATCGGATCAGTGGGGATGAATTTATCTGCTTTTGCGCCGATGAGAATGAGGACGACTTTATCAAAAAGGTGAGTTTTGCGCAAAATGAGATTCGATGCTCGGGTGAATTTCTATTTGCACTCGGATGGGCATGGAAAAAAGGGAACGTGGATGTGCAACGGCTGACCGAAGAGGCTGATACCGTCATGTACATCAACAAACAGGAATATTATCATATTTCCCATGCTGAGAAAAATTTGGGGACCGATCAGTTGCTGACCGATTTGCTTACCTATCTTGCAAATGATGAGTTTATGATCTATCTACAACCACAGATTTCGCTGTTAGATGGGTCCATTATTGGTGCCGAGGCACTGATTCGTCGGTTTGATAAAACCAATCAAAGAATGGTCTTTCCAGATCAGTTTATCCCACTTTACGAGCAAAATTCTATCATTCGACATGTCGATATCTTTGTGCTTAACCGTGTGTGTCAACTCCTTGCTGGGTGGATTAAAGAGGGGAAAGGGATACCTATTTCGGTGAACCTGAGCCGTGTGACACTCATTGAATTTGATATTGTTAACACCCTTGCCACTATTTGCGATAACTATAATGTCCCTTATTCCTACATCTGTATCGAGGTGACCGAGCGAATTGGTCTTATCGAAAATGAGGTGGCGACATCCCTCATTGATGCCTTTAAGAACAAAGGATTTCGGGTTTCCTTGGATGATTTTGGTTGCGCTTATTCCAATATTGTTACCCTTGCCAATATCACGGTGGATGAGGTCAAGATTGATAAGAGTTTGGTGGATAATCTGCTCGAAAATGCGAAAAACAGAATTATTGTGGATAGTATGGTCACTATGTGTAACCGTTTTAAGGATACACATACCCTTGCCGAAGGGATTGAGACCGGAGAGCACGCCGATGTGCTACGTGATTTTGGTTGCAACTATGGACAGGGGTATTTTTACTCTCGTCCCATTCCGACTGAGGAATTTTATGATAAATTTGTGAGCGTTAGTGGTACGACATGGGGCGGAAATAATAGAGGTTCTGCCGATACGAGAAAGTGAGAATTAGCATGATGAGAAAAATTTGTGCCCTCTTGTTGGGGCTTACCCTTGCGCAGTGCGTGGGTGCGACCGGACAGTTTACCGATGTGGATGATCATTGGGCGAAGGATAGTATTTACCGTTGGGCTGACTACGGTGTGGTAGGTGGTTCGGGGGATTTGTTCCGTCCTTATGACTTTATCACCCGTGGGGATATTGCTGTCATCATCAATCAAGTTATGGGATATCAAATTGCGTCGGAGAATATCTTTTCTGATTTGGGGGACACCTATTACACCGATGCAGTGCTGAAACTCAATGAAGCCGGTGTGATGAAGGGTGGAAACGGGACTGTGCGTCCTACCTCATACATTACAAGGCAAGAGGCTGCTATCGTGCTTGCAAATGCACTGCATATTCCTTATGAAACCGTTTCGGCGACTAGTTTTGCCGATGATGGGAGCATTCAAGACTGGGCGAAGGGTGCCGTAGACGCCCTAAATCAGCAAGGGTTGATGATGGGACGTTCCGGAAACCTCTTTGATCCGACACAGAATATTACCCGTGGCGAGATTGCTGGGATTTTATCGAAGGGGATTGGACTATTTGTGCCGGAGTCTGGTTCCTATTCGCAAGATGAGGTGGAGAGTGTTGTCATTCGTAGCTCGAATGTGACACTGCATGATACAAAAGTGCAGGGTGACGTCGTGGTTTCGGAAGGGGCTGTGAGTGGAACAACTCGGTTACAAAATCTTGAAATTTCGGGAGACTTGGTGCTTTGCGCCGGTGGGACTGCGAGTATTTATTTGCAGAACGTAACGGTGGGCGGCGAGGTCATTGTGCAGAAGGACACGGCAACACAGACCTCGAACCTGTATGTGAGTGGTGCGACCTCTGTGGATCGTTTGGTCCTTGAAAATGGTCAACTATCGATCTCGACTGCTTCGGTTACCTCGGGAGGGGTGAGAGAGGTTGTGGTTACTGGGGGGAATTCTGCCATTTTGAATGGGCATGTGAATTTGGTCACTGTGGATGAGGTGGGTGCGAGACTTACCGTGAATGTTGCGCCTGATTATCTGAATTTGAGAGAGGGTGCCCATGTGAATGGGACCTATTATGGGGCCGGTACCATCATGATTGGTGCTGATATTCCTTTGAATGAGACCCCTTTTGTCCCTGATGCTGGGACGGAAGATTCCACCGAGTACTCCGTGAAGTGGGTGCCGGCTGAGAATGGAACTCTGTGGGTGAGCACTCAGCTTGCCACTGCAGAATCCCTTGTTTATGCGGTTGTGACCCCTGATGAGGGGTATGAGCTTGCGTCCCTCACCTACAATACCTTTGATATGTATGTAGATGCTGCTGGGAATGCCGTTTTTCGGATGCCTTACCAAAATGTCATCGTGGAAGCAGTCTTTCAGCCCATTGCAGTGATTCCCCTTCCTTAATTAAGTCTTTCTTCCCATTGGGGATGCAAAAGAACCACTCTCGCCGAGGCGAGAGTGGTTCTTTTTTGTTACTGCTCGAGGGACATCATTTTGTCCACACGAGTTTTGTGACGTCCCCCCTCGAAGGTGGAGGTGAGGAAGTTTGAGGTGATTTCGATTGCGAGGTTATCCCCAATGATGCCGGCACCCATTGCGAGGATGTTAGCATCGTTGTGAGCTCGGGTGAGTTGGGCTGAGAGAGGGTCGTGGCACAGGGCGCAACGGATTCCGTCTACCTTGTTCGCCGAGATCGAGATCCCGATTCCCGTGGTGCAGATGAGAATGCCGAAGTCGCAAGTTCCCTCGGCTACTGCGTGAGCCACTGGGGCTGCGTAGTCGGGATAGTCGCAACTATCGAGGGAGTGGGTGCCGAAGTCGGTGACTGCGTGCCCTTGCTCGGTGAGCCATGCAGAGATGACCCCTTTGAGTCGATGTCCTCCGTGGTCGGAGCCGATTGCTAGTTTCAACCTTCGCCTCCGTTACGGACGGGGACATGCCAAATGGTTCTAGCATAGTCTGCGATGGAGCGATCGGCGGCAAAAATGCCAGAGCGAGAGATATTGATGAGAGAGGTTTTGTTCCACTCTTTTTGGTTGGAATAAGCCTTGATGGCACGTGCTTCTGCTTCGCAGTAGCTCTTGAAGTCGGCGAGGAGGAGGTATTCATCAGCCATGCTACCGTTTGTGCCGAAGAGGAGACGGTTTGTGAGATCGCTGTAGGAGATACCATCGTCGAAGCCGTGGGAGAGTTGGTCGAGGACACCCTTGAGGATTGGGTCGTGGGTGTAGTACTCGAGGGGGTTGTGACCGTTGTGGTATTTTTCGGAGACCTCGGGGGTGGTGAGTCCGAAGAGGAAGATATTCTCGTCGCCGAGTTTCTCGTGCATTTCCACGTTTGCACCGTCGAGAGTACCGATGGTGAGAGCCCCGTTCATCATGAACTTCATGTTACCGGTACCACTTGCCTCTTTACCTGCTGTGGAAATTTGTTGAGAGAGTTCCGAAGCAGGGAGAAGTTTTTCTGCGAGGGAGACACGGTAGTTCTCGAGGAAGACCACTTGCAACTTGTCCTTACAGATAGGATCGTTTGCAATTTGGACCGAGAGAGAGTTGATGAGTTGAATGATTTGTTTGGCGACGTGGTAGCCTGGGGCTGCCTTTGCACCGAACAAGAACACTTGTGGGGTGAACTCCATATTTGGATTCTCACGGAGTTTATGGTAGAGTGAGATGATGTGGAGAACATTTAAAAGTTGACGTTTGTACTCGTGGAGACGTTTGACCTGAACGTCGAAGACACCGTCGGTGTTGAGGACAACCCCTGTTTCCTTTGCGATATAGTCGGCGAAACGTTGTTTGTTTGCCTTTTTGATGGCGCCCAATTTTTTAAGGACAGCTGCATCTGATTTGTGTGCTTCGAATTTAGAGAGGAGTTCTGGTTTGAGCAGATACTCGTCACTTCCGCAACAGTCAGCGATGAGTTTGCTGAGGTCAGGGTTGATTTGAGCAAGCCAACGACGATGGTCGATACCATTTGTGACGTTTTTGATTTGTTCGGGATTCATGCTGTGTGCATCTTTGAAGACGTCGTTCTTCAAGATGTCGGAGTGGAGAGCAGAGACGCCGTTGACCGAAGGACAGGTGGCGATACAGAGGTTTGCCATACGCACTTCGTTATCCCAAAGGATTGCCATGCCAGCGATTTTTGCCCAGTTATCTGGGAAGGTTTTCTCGAGAACCACTTGGTAACGACGTGCGATCTCTTGAATGATGGACCAGACACGTGGGAGGAGGTTTTCGATGAGACCTTGAGGCCAACGCTCGAGTGCTTCCGAGAGGACGGTGTGGTTTGTGTAGCAAACCGAGTTTTTCACGATTTCCCAAGCGTCGTTCCAGCTGTAGCCCTCGTTGTCCATGAGGATACGCATAAGCTCAGGGATGACCAAGGTTGGGTGGGTATCGTTGATTTGGAGGACGTGTTTTTCGTGGAAGTTACGGAGGGTGCCGTAGTATGCTTTGTGTTTACGGATGATGGATTGGACGGTTGCAGAGACGAAGAAATATTGTTGTTTGAGACGGAGGGATTTTCCTTCGTAGTGGTTATCGTCGGGGTAGAGGACCTTTGCAATGACCTCTGCCATGGCTTGTTGTTCCACAGCTTTGAGGTAGTCACCACGGGAGTAAAGAGCCATATCTGCCGAGACCGGGCTTTTGGCATCCCAGAGGCGAAGCATGTTGGTGTGGTTGGTTTTATATCCTGCGATTTGCATATCGCAAGGGATGGCGAGGACGGTGGAGTAGTCTACGTGGACTGGGTGGTTGACACCGTATTCATCCCAGTTATCTTCAATGCGTCCACCGAAACGGATGTGCTCGGTTTTGTCCACTTTTGGGATGAGCCAAGCGTCACCCAGTCCGAGCCAGTTATCTGCGAGCTCGACTTGACGACCGTCTACGATTTTTTGCTTGAAGATACCGAGCTCGTAACGGATGGAGTATCCGAGGGCTGGAATTTCTTGGGTTGTCATGGCATCGAGGTAACAAGCTGCCAGACGTCCGAGACCACCGTTTCCGAGACCTGCATCAGGTTCGGTTTCGAAGAGGTCGGTGAGGTTGAAGCCGAAGCTTTCCACTGCGGCTTGGAGTTCTGGAAGGACTCCGAGGTTATAGGCATTTTTCTCGAGGGAACGACCCATCAGAAATTCGAGGGAGAGATAGTGGATTTGGCGAGCCTCGTTTTGCCAAAGAGAATTGGATGTGACAGAACGATTTTCTGCCATGATGTCACGCAGGACGAGAGCGCATGCTTTGAACATGTGGGCGTTGCTTGCTTCTTCGAGGTCGCGGCCAAAGTAACGTTGTAGTTTTTTGGTGATTGCATCCTCGAGATGCTCTTTTGTGTATTGTGCCATTGTGGTGCCTCCAATAATATTTTTTTGGTTACGCTAAAGTACATTCGGGGGTTTAGCGTAACTTAATTTATGAAAAGCGCTTTGCTTTTTTGGGCGCTTTTGCACGTTTTTTACCCGTCTTGTGTGAGAGGGACGGGGCGATTTCCTGATAGATGGACTCGTAGGTGCGAGCCGAATCTTCCCAGGAGAAGTTTGCCGTCATGCCGGCTTTTTGTAGTGTGAGCCATGCGTCGGGGTTCTCGGTATAGAGGTCGAGGGCTTCACGGATGACCCATAACATATCGTCACGGTTGATATTGGAAAAGGAGAAACCTCTGCCCTCGCCGGTTTCCTTGTTATAAGGGAACACTGTATCACGCAGTCCCCCTGTTTCACGGACGATGGGGAGGGTGCCGTAGCGCATGGCGATCATTTGGGAGAGTCCACACGGTTCCGAGAGGGAAGGCATGAGGAAGAGATCGGCCCCTGCGTAGATGAGACGAGAGAGGGTGTTGGAGTAGGATAGTTTGGCGCTAAGGCGACCTTCGTACATCTGCTCGGCTTGACGGAAGCCCTCTTCGTAGCGATATTCCCCTGTGCCGAGGATGACAAATTGGACGTGCTGTTCCATGATTTGATGGATCCCTGATAGGACGAGGGCAAAGCCCTTGTGCTCGGCAAGGCGAGAGATACAGGCGATGATGGGGATATTTTTATCTATGGTGAGACCGAGAGATCCTTGGAGGGCTGTTTTGCAGTTTGCTTTGCCCTCGTGCAAGGTATCGACGGTATAGTGATCTGAGAGATTGGGGTCGGTGGCTGGGTTATAGAGGTCGAGGTCGATCCCGTTTAGGATTCCTGTGACCGAGGATCCTTTGGTGGAGATGACATCGCTTAATCCATGGGCGTAGAAGGGGATATGAAGCTCGTTTGCGTAGGTGGGGGAGACCGTGGTGACGTGATCCGCTGCTTCGATGGCGCCCTTCATGAGGTTGACATCTCCGTAGAACTCGAGCATACCACTGTTGAAATAGCTCACATCAAGTCCGAGGACATCGTTTAGCACAGAGGTGCTATACCGTCCCTGATATTCGATGTTATGGATGGTGAAGAGGGAGGCTGTGTGAGCGAGGTGCTCGTCGTGGTGACGACGTTCGAGGAGGTAGATGGGGAGG
>JAWXUK010000051.1:0-11539 GCA_044432785.1 Eubacteriales bacterium
GCTACCACAACCCCATCTACGTCCTCAATAAAATGCTGGTCAACTTCGCCAATCGCTTCAACGACCAATTACGAGCCGAGGCAGAAGCTTTGGGGTATTCCATGCACGATATCGTCACTGTCGCTTCCATGATTGAACGGGAAACCGACGGAACCGACCGTGCTCGGATTGCCTCGGTGATCTACAACCGTTTGGATAACCCCAGTTATGAGACCATGGGATGCCTCCAAATTGATGCTACCATCTATTATCTCACAGGGAGAGAGGTCACCCAAAACGACCGTGAGACCATCAATAGCCCCTATAACACCCACATCAACGCAGGCATCCCACCAGGAGCTATCGGAAGCCCGGGGATGGAATCCATCACAGCGGCCCTCCGTCCCGAAGCAGAGAGCTACTACTATTATGCCCTCGGAGATGACGGATACCACCATTTCTATAAGAGCTACAGTGGCTTGCTCTCCTTCATTGCAAGCCAAGAGCGATATGGTAATTAAGATGGGAATGGAATTACTCTCCCCAGCCGGGGATATGGAACGTCTTGATATGGCACTAACCTACGGGGCAGATGCAGTTTACTTGGCAGGCAACCTCTTTGGCATGCGTAGCGCAGTGGAAAATTTCTCGAGGGAGCAACTTGCCCTCGCTGTGGAAAAATGTCACGCAAAGTCGGTCAAGCTTTATGTCACGTGCAACACCATGCCAAGAAACGACGAGGTGGCACAGCTCCCTGATTGGTTTAAATTCCTCTCGGAGAGTCAGGTGGATGCTGTGATATTGGCAGATATGGGGGTGCTCGCCCTTGCCAAAGAGCACGCACCAAACCTACCCCTCCACATCTCTACCCAAGCTAGCATTGTCAACTACCAATCGGCACGATTCTATCACGAACTAGGGGCAAGCCGTGTCATCTTAGCACGGGAGCTCTCCCTTGAAGACATCGCAGAAATCCGAGCCAAAACCCCAAAGGAACTTGAACTAGAGGCATTCGCCCACGGCTCTATGTGCATGGCATATTCGGGACGGTGCCTCCTATCGGGCTTTTTAACAGGGCGAGATGCCAACCGTGGTTCGTGCGCCCAACCTTGCCGGTATGAATACACTTTGGTGGAAGAAAAAAGGCAAGGGGAGTCCTATCCCATTATCGAGGAAAAGGGCGAGACCTATATCATGAACTCCTATGATATGTGCATGATCGACCACATCAAAGAATTGGAACAGGCCGGGATCTCCTCCCTTAAAATTGAGGGGCGAGCAAAATCCTCCTACTACGCTGCGGTGATCACCAATGCTTATCGTCATGCCATTGATGCACATGCAAAGGGGCAGCCCCTCTCCCCTGTGTGGAGGGACGAAGTGGAGCATATCAGTCACCGACCCTATGGTACAGGATTTTTCTTTGGGCAACCCTCGCAATGTCACGAGAGCTCGGGCTACCTGTGCGACTGGCAGGTGGTTGCTGTGGTGGAATCTTGCAACGATGATGGTGTGGGCACCCTCTCCCTTCGCAACAAGTGTACCGTAGGGGACGAGGTGGAACTGCTCACCCCCCATCAAGAGCCCCTCACCTTTGTCATTTCAACACTGTTTGAGGATGGGAAAGAGGTGGAAGTGGTCAAAAATTCGCAGAAATGCTTCGATCTACCACTTCCTATTGTGGCGCAACCCCTCTCTATTCTAAGACGAAAAATACCAAAAACTTAATTTTTAGCCCCTTATGCGTCCTTTTTTGGGCGTATAAGGGGTGTGTTTTTTGAGCAGAAATAGGCCTCTTAACAATGTGCAAAAGAAGGATGGGGATCATATGCCAGAAAAAGCTGAAAAATATTGAAAAAAAATCCTCTCAAAAGGTTAACTTTTTCGGGTTTCGTCCGATAATACAAAAGAGAATACTATGAAAATAGACAAAACACATCCAATCATAGGAGGTTTTTATTATGAAAATCACAAGTTCAATGCTGGGAGCTGTTGCTCCGAACACTCTGCAAACAGGGACATCTAAGGTGAAAAAGGACGCAGTGTGTGATCCTACCTTCGATCAATTCACTCGTGCCGAGAGCAACAAACTCTCGGGAGAGGGACGTGACATTCAAGAGGCGACTGCAAAGTTGTCTCAAGAGGTGCGTGCCCATAATAGTACAGGCAAAATTGCCGAAATCAAGGCACAGGTGCAAAATGGCACCTATGTAGCAGATGCTCGTGAAACGGCAACTCGCATGATGCTACTCGGAGTCGTGGAATAATGGAAGAGAACACACTCGAACAAAAATGGCAGACCTATTTCGCTGTTCTACGTCGCCTTGGGGATGATCTTGATAAACTCGCCACAGCACAACAGGAGAAACATCGTGCTGTTTCGGTGGGTGATGTCCTTACGGTGGACGAGATTATGAAGACCGAGCAAGCGCTCGCTTTATCACTCCGTGGGTTAGAGGTCAAACGCAACGCAGCCCTGAAAGATCTTAAGGTCAAAGGGGATAAATTAAGTGACCTGCCAAATTTGGTTCCAGATTCTCTTCGTGACGAAGCGAAAAAACTCGCAGAGGATACTCTGCGCAAATATAGCATCTACGAAGCTGCTTCCAAAGTGGCGAAGAACACCCTAGAGATCAATCTACGTCAAATCGAGCTTGCTCAGGGTGGACAAATTAACTATAACTCTGCAGGGCAAAATAAGTCGTCGGACTCCAAACGGCGTACCGATGTTACTGTCTAACACTAAACGTAAAGCGAGGAACTTCACATGGCTTCAATGGGTACCTTCGGCGCATTTACCGCCGCTCGTATGGGACTGTATGCTTCACAGGCAGCTCTCAATGTAACAGGTAACAATATCGCAAATATCAACACCCAAGGCTACACCCGTCAAAGAGTGGACCTTGTCTCTCTTGGGTCGTATAGCGTGGATCAATATGCCTCCCCAGCCAACCAAAGCTTTGGGCAGGGCGTCTTGGTGGACTCCATCTCCCAAGTGCGTGACCAATTTCTAGACATTCGATTTCGTGACGAGCAAACCCAAGTGGGTCAACTTGATGCAAAATACGATGTGTTAACCGAGCTCTCTTCCATCTTGGATGAGGTGGCAAAAGGAGACGGCGACTTCGGTGTCATCGAGGCACAAATCAACGAAATCGTTGTGGCACTCCAAAACCTCAGTGAAAAAGCTGGATCGGTGGAATATGATACCTTGGTGCGTTCTGCTGCCTCCACGTTAACACAACTCTTCAACACCTATGCCGAGAAGTTGGAAACCGTGCAAGAAAACCTTGCCGATCAACTCAACCAAGAGACAGATACCGTCAATGTTCTGCTGTCAAACATTCAATCCCTCAACGAGCAAATCCGCACTGCAGGTATTTACGGGGATAACGCACTGGAATTGCGTGACCAACGCAACCTCTACATTGATGAGCTCTCAGAGTTTGTTGGTATTGACGTGGTATATAGTATGGAGAGTTTGGATCAATACACAGAAATCCAAAAACTTTCCATCTACATCGAAGGAACCGATATTGCACTTGTGGATGGGCTCTACATTCGTCAGTTCCAACTCGAAGACTACACCAATGTGCTAAACCCTGACTACATCGCCCCTGGTGAAGTGGGTGCAGATGCTGGTGCCGGACAATACCTCGATGATTATGGCAATCCCACCGACGATCTCAACCTTGCAGCACCTTGGCGCAATCCAGCGTATGACACAGATGATACTGCGCCACGTTACATTGCTAGTTATGATCCGATTACCAATACTTACGAGTATACCAGTGTTGCTACCTCTGCAGGGCTTCAGCCAAACCCAGCTTTTGATGCTAGTGTCTCCTCGAACAACCAATATCTCGATGCAGATGGCGAACCTACAAACGATTCTAGTTTAGCAGCACAACTGCCAAACAATATCGATGGTGAGATGGATAACGAATTCCTTTACACACTATCTCCATTGGTTGACCTTAACGGAAAAATCATGACAGATAGCTATCGCCGTCCCATGGATGAGGATATCTATCTCAGTGATGTCTTGCTCTCTGGTGCGCTGCAAGGAACCCGTGAAATGCTCACCGAAGAGGGTGAATATTCAAGTAACTACGATATATCCATCGATCCCGATGCCACCATCAAACGTGGTATTCCATACTATCAATCCAGTTTGGATGCCTTGGCGAAGAAATTTGCCGAAACCCTCAACGAGGCAAACCGTGTCACTCCAGATGAAATCTTCACATACAATGATCTAGGGCAGTTTGTGGGGATGGTTCCAACAGGAGACGTGGATGAGTTTGGTATGCCAACCTATGAACCTCTTCAAGCGATGGACTCCGATGGAAATCTGCTCTACAAGGATGCCGATGGCAACTTGGTCACCGATCCTTTAGAGGGTGATCCTTATTACATCACTATCTATAATATGTATGATGCAGTGCCTGGAAGCGAAAATGGCAAAACATTCGAAGATCAAATCTACGCCTATGGTAACTTCGAGGAAGATTATTATATCGACAATGGTCACTACATGACCCCCATGCTCGACGACGATGGCAACTACGTCTACGGCACAGAAGGACAACAACTCTTCGAGTTCCTTAAGGGGGATGATGGTGTCAATGTCACGATCCTAAACGCTTCTAGCTACTTAACCGAAATTGAACGAGATGGCTTTAGTCAAGCCGATTACGACCCCCTCGATATGTTTGAAATCGGCGAAGATGAAAATGGAGTAGAATGTTTTGTGGATGAACTGGGCGAGCCCATCTACTTCACTCGTACCGATGTGAATGGTTCTGTGGATGTGTTGCTCACACCGAGCAATGTCTATTCTACTTATGGACTCAACGTTATAGTGCCACCGGATACAGCTGCAGCCTCGCTGCCATCTGACGAACAGGTCAACTTCTTCCAATATCTACAAGATTACGGAACCTATACCGAGGATTATCAGTCTCTCGAAACCAGTGGTGTCCTCTTTAGTAATAGCAGTAAATCCAATGATACCACAAATATTACAGCTGCAAATATCTCGATCTCTCAAGACTGGTCCACAGGTACGGTTCGTATCGTCCTCTCAAAAGAGGTGGACGCAGGGTCCACCGATAACTCCAACGTCCTCCACATGATCTCGCTCATGGACAAGGGCCTGGAATACAACGCAGCCGACGTTCGAGCCGACGCAGCAAGTGGTGATACCACCATCTTTACTGGTAGCTTCCAAGAGCAACTCGCAAATATGACCTCTACCCTCGCACAAGACACCCAGACCACAGGGATCTTGCTTGATAACTACTCGGTTTCTGCCCTCACTCTTGATAACTATCGTTTGAGTGTTTCGGGGGTTGACCTCAACGACGAAGCATCCAACATGATGCAGTTCCAAGCATCTTACTCTGCATCAGCTCGTATGGTGACCGTGCTAGATGAGGTGCTCAACACCCTCATCCACATGGCACAATAATGGAGGATATGACAAATGGCAAGTTTTAGAGTTACAACAGGGATGACCCTGAATACCTATCGATACAACTTAATGAAGACCACAAACCAACTTGTCAATGCACAAGATACCGTGACAAGTGGAAGGAAATTTAGTTCCTATGCAGACGATCCAGGTGGAGCCACTCAGGCATTTGGTCTGCGCCGTGACCTTTATCGTACCTCGAGCTATATTTCGAATACTACGTTCACCATTCAAAAGTTTCAAACCTCTTGGACTGCAATGGGAACCGTGGTTGATAAATTAGGGCTTACTGCAAAGGATGCTATCGAAGTGGGACTCAACGAGCCTACTGGTTCTGGTATCCAACCACTAGGTGTTGTCTTGCAAGAGACTGCTGAGTCCATGGTTCAAACCCTCAACCTGAAATACGGTGATCATTATTGCTTCAATGGCAATGACGGACTCAATGCCCCTTTCACCTGGGATGAAGAGAGTGGCAACCTGCTCTATCGTGGGGTTAACGTCAATGCAGAGCCTGGCACCGAGGACTACGCAAAACTGGTTTCGATGTCTGGACAAAATGAGCAAAACTTCATCGATATCGGGGTCGGATTAGAAGAGAGTGCTGGCACGAATGACCTCATTGAGTCTACTGCTTTTAACAATTCCATTTCTGGTATTGATTTCTTGGGCTTTGGAGTGGACGAGGACGGAGATCCTCTTAACCTTGTAAGTATCGTCAAACAAATTGGTGATATTTACGCAGCTTCCGATCCGAACTCAGGTGAAATAGAGCCAGAAGATCGTGAAACGGTGGAGCGTCTCTTCGATAAGTTCAACGCATCCCTCGCTGCGAGTACTTCGGAATATGTCGAACTTGATGCGAAGCAAGAGTATTTGCTCGCCAACGAGTCCCGACTCACCGAGAGTGCAGACCTTATTAACGAGCAAATTGCTTCAATCGAAAATGAGGATCCAGCTGCTGCCATCCTCAACCTATCGTGGCAGCAATACGTTTATAATGCGACTCTATCGATCGGAACCCAGCTATTAGGTCAATCTTTGATTGATTATATGAGATAATAAATTTAATTGAGTCACACCTTATTCCGTCGTTGTCCCACAGGGATGATCTCGCATTTTGCTTGCAAGGATGCAATTGTAAAATGGAGCAAAGGGAGGATAAGGTCGCCTCACAGGTAAATGGAGGTACCAAGTTATGAAACAATTACTTCAAATCCAAATCGTCCCAATCAAGGTGGAACTTCGCAAAACAGATGCCAAGATTCAGTACCAAAATGCTAAGGTAGAGCACCAGATGAACACTCGCAAAGGTGGGGCTCAAATGCAAACCAAGCACGCCAAGCTCCACACCGAAACATTTTTGGTGCCAGAGACCACAGTGGCCGAGTCCATTCGAGACTACAGCAACAAAGGCAACCAAGTGGCGCTCGAGTCAACAGCCAAAACGGCTAATCGCACCCAAAGTCTTGGTGAAGTAAAGCCTGGCGAAGAGCTGATCACCCAATTCGCACGCCAAGATAGCTTTAAAAATATCAAGATGAATATCGGTATAGACTGGATACCAGAGCGAGCACCTGAAGTGACTTACGAAGATGGTGGTCTTGACTATAGCTATCAGCCAGACAAACTGGAGTTCGACTGGAATCTCACCGACCAAAAACTGCACTTTGAACATGGTAAAATAGATCTCGTGGTCACACAACGGCCAGAAGTTATCATTGAATACGTGGGAGATCCACTCTACGTGCCACGATCTTCCGACCCAAATTATAGACCGGTTAATACGAAAGGGTAGACATGGAAATTTCGACAAAATATTTCGGCGCAATGAAATACGAGCAGGACTCCATTCTCCACTTCCCTGATGGACTCTTCGGATTTGACGAAGAGAAGGAATTTCTCTTAATTCCATTTGAGGGGGGAGATGAAAGTCTGCTCTGCTTGCAAAGCGTCACCACGCCAAGTCTAGCCTTTGTCGCGGTCAATCCCTTTATGATTTATCCTGAATACGCCCCCAAGATTTCGCAAAAGGACATCGAGGAACTGGAGGGGAATAGCAGTGAGGATTTCTGCTACTACAACTTCTGCGTTGTCAAAGAGCCAATCGGCAAAAGCACCTTGAATCTCAAGTGCCCATTGGTCATCAACGACACCACACGTAAGGCACGTCAAGTCATTCTTGATCAATACGAAATGCGACATCTTCTCTCCGATTTCGGCAAGGCGGTGGAATCATGTTAGTATTGCAGCGTAAAGTTGGTGAATCCATCTTAATCGGCGACGAAGTTACGGTCACCATCTTATCGGTGGACGGAGCGAGGGTTCGTGTCGCGGTGGATGCTCCGAAATATATCCAAATTCTCCGAAGTGAGCTAAAAAAAGCAGCGGAAGAAAACCTGGCTGCAGCAGACGAGCAGGGCTCGCCCCTCCAACTTTTGGGGGTTCTCAAAAAAAAATAATCACTTACAAAAGATTTGTCAGTTTAAACCAAAACGAAGTTTTAGACATAAAACCTTCGATATGTTTTGGAATATCCGACAAATCTTATTTTTTTACCAAAAATAAGAGCATAATCTTTTGATTACTATAATATGACAATTAAAATTTGGAACAATATTTTTTCAACAAATTTCTTAAAAACTATTGCAAAATGTAATAAAAGGGAGTATAATTAAGAAAAATGTTTTTCGCTGCCCTCGATTTCAAAGGGGGTAGTAGGCGAAAATCACCTTAGCTAGAAAGGGAGTTTATTATGATAGCACCGTTAAACACCAATAACTTCAGTATGCTCGAGCGCTCAATGGAATATCTCTGGGTCAATCAAGCTGCCATCTCTGACAACATTGCAAATGCAGAGACCCCGAATTACAAGGCGAAATACGTCACCTTCGAGGACCAATTTCGCGCGCAAATCCAAGCAGCAGCAAATATAGACAACAAAGCTATGTCCAGTGTCATGCAAAACGCCACTTCTTTCGTGCGCACTGCCTACGACGAGAGTCAACGCTCCGACCTAAACGGGGTGGATATTGCTGTCCAACAATTGGAATTAAGCCGTAACTCCTACCAAATTGAGTATGTTTTCAACTCGATGACGAGTGACATCAACCGTATTCGCACAGCGATAACTGGCTAATTTCACAAATATCAAGGTCGTATTACCGAAAATTTTTTATAAAGTTTTCATATTCGCCCCTAGGGTCACATAGAATCATGCATGGGGACAACAGAAACGAGGGATACTTATGGCATTTTTGAGCTCTATGAACATTCTTGGCTCTGGACTAACAGTGCAACAGACACGATTGGATATTACATCCGAAAATATTGTTAATATGAACACCACTCGCACCGAAAGTGGTGACCCGTATTACCGTAAAATGGTGGTGGTGGAAGCGCAAGATGATCGTGATAACTTCTACTACTTCTTGAATCAAGCCCAAAATAGTATGGTAAGCAACCGAAATTACGACACCAAAGGTGGGGTTATTGTCACCGAAATTGTCGAGGATCCAAATGATCTTAAGATTGTTTACGACCCTACCCATCCAGATGCGAATGACCAAGGCTATGTTGAATATCCAAATGTCGATCTCGTCAAGGAAATGACCGATGCGATGGCAGCAAATCAAGCCTATTCTGCAAATGTAACTGCGCTGAATCTCATGAAATCAGTCATTGCTAAAGCGCTCGAAATCGGACGCTAAGATCTTTCGTCTAAATTATCAAATTTTACACTAGAAACGAGGAAAATTCTATGTTTTCAAATGTCACCTTTGGCTCCATCGACCCAATTTTAACCAACCAAGATCTATCGGTATTTGAAACCGAAGCTACCGATGAAAATGGAGCGTCTTTCATGGATCTATTTTCAACAGCCGTCCAAAATGTCCGTGACACCGAAGAAACCAAGAACCAATTTCAATATCTTCTCTCGGTGGGCGAACTAGATAACCCAGCCGAACTCACCATCGCTGAATCCAAAGCACAAACAGCGGTGGATCTTTTGGTGCAATTACGTAACAAAGCACTTGAAGCGCATACTGCCGTTATGGCGATTCAAATTTAAATTTCAGCAATATCATTGAAGAATACAATATTTTTTAAGTTAGGAGGATAGAGATTTGGAAACACAACTAAAGCCTTATATAGAAAAAATAAAATCTCTGTTCTCGGGTATGAGCAAGCTAACCAAAACCGTGTTGGCTGCCGTACTTGTTGGAATTATTATCCTGATTGCGGTCTTCTCATTTGTAGGCGCCAATCGTTCCTATGCAACCCTTTTTAGTGGAATGACCAGTACTAGCCAGACTAGCGCTGTAACCTTTCTCCAAGACAATGGATATACCGACTTTCAGATCGTTGGGAACGATATTTTGGTCCCTGAAGAGCAAGAACATGTTATCCGTGCAGCACTGGTGCAAGCAGGATACCCCACATCTGGATTCTCGTACACTACATACTATGACAACATCGGCAGTATGGCCACTGAGAGCGATCGCAACATTGCGTTAGAGCAAGACCTCGAAGTGCGTATTGCTGCCACCATTCGTGAATTTCAAGGGGTGCAAGATGCCGTGGTCACCCTCGCCATGGGCGAAGATTATCGCTATGTCCTTGATAGCACCAATATTACCCCCACAACCGCTAGTGTCCATGTCACCATGCACGAGGGGGTCTCTCTATCTGATTCGCAGGCTGATGCCATTCGTTCCCTCATTTCTGCAGGTGTCCAGAATCTAACGGTTGATAACGTGGTTCTTACTGACTCCTATGGTAACAGTTACAACCAAACAGGGACAAGCGGAGCTGGGATCAGCGAAGCCAGTGCACTGAAACTTGAACTAGAAGAACAGACCAACAATCGCATTCGTACTGCCATCATTCAGAACCTTAGTTCTTTCTATGGAGCTGAAAATATCCGAGTTGGCGTGAACAGCACCATTGACGTCAATCGCAAGTATAGCACCGAAACCTCCTATCCTATGCCTGAATACGGCCTCACAGATGAGACAGATAACTCTGGTATCATTAACAGTGAGGTCTGGAATAGTGTTCTTGTTGGTCCTGACGGCACCTATTATGGTGGCGTACTGGGCGCAGATCCTAACGCAGATATCCCTACCTACCCCTTCGATACCGATGGAGATGGGGTGGATGACCTCTATGGTAGCACCTACGGCGAGCGAGATTATGCTGTCGGTGAGCTTAATGAGCAAACCGAGCATCTTGCGGGTACGGTCACCGATGTTACCGTTACGGTCTATTTGAATGCTGACGTAAATAACTCCCTCTCGGTGGAGCAAATTATCAATAACGTCGGTGTAGCTGCAAATATCTCTCAAGATTACCGTGACGAGAAAATCGACGTTCTCATCGCACCTTTCTTCGTGGACGAAAATGCCCAAGGCGACCTCGATGGTTCGGGCATCGAAACATGGATGATCATCGCACTACTTGCAGGACTTGCACTCTTCTTCATTATTATGATTGTGGTTCTGATACTCAACAAGAAAAAGAAAGAGCGCCTCGCACTCGAGGAGGCAGAAGCCGAGGCAGCAGCGTTGGCAGCTGCAGAAGAAGAGCAAGAACGCCAACGAGAAGAGCAATTGCTCAACCCCGTCGAAGGGGCAGACATTATGGATGTCAACACCGAGAACAGCATGCAACTACGTCAGGATCTACGCACTTTCGTAGGAAACAACCCAGAAATTGCGGCGACACTCATTCGAAATTGGATGAAAGGAGTGGAAGAAGGTGGCTAAACGAGCTAAAAAAGAAGAAGTTCAAGAGGAAGAAGTGGAAGTGGTGGAAGAAGCCCCGGCCCCTGCTGCAACATCTTCTAGTAAAGCAGATCTCCTCAATCTCAGTCAAAAGGCGGCACTTGTGGTGGTCTCGCTTGGGACAGAAAAGGCATCCATGGTTTACCAGCACATGGAGCCTGAAGATGTCGAAATTCTTACACTTGAAGTGGCAAAACTCGGCTATATCGACGGCGACACCACCGAGGAAGTGCTTAGCGAATTTTATCAGCTATGCATGACCAACAAAGCGGTTACCGAAGGTGGTCTAGAATACGCA
>JAWXUK010000052.1:0-11467 GCA_044432785.1 Eubacteriales bacterium
GGGCAGAAGCCACGTTATTTTCAATCAATCCCACACGTTCCGTCACTTCAATCACCAATAACTCATGTGGTACGTCATATTTATCGCAAATTTTCACGATGGCATCGACTATTCCGTTTTCTTGCAATGTAACACGGCTTAAATTCACAGAAATAGGAAGTCCCTTTTGTCCTTTGCTCCATTTTTGTAGAAGTTGGCACACTGTTTCAACAACAAAGATATCCACATGACGAATGATGGACTTTTGTTCGTACAATGGAATAAATTGGTCAGGAAATACCATTTTTTGATTTGTTTTATCAAATCGTCGAATTAAGGCTTCTGCTCCATAGAGAGAACCATCTTCTAGGCGAACTTGTGGTTGCAGATAAATCAGAAACTCATCGTTAGCAATATAGGAAAGGAGTTCAGAGAGAATATTGTCACGTACAGTATCAAATTGACGTTTGGTAGAGGAATAATATTCTTGTTTATTGATGTACATAATGGTATCTGATTCTAAAATTAGTTTGGAAAGGTCCATATTCCCACTAGCAAAGGCATGACCGAAAGAAAAATCATAATTTCCCTCTTTTCGCATGCTATCGTGTAGGCTAGTAACCTTTTCAGCAAAGGTGCGAGAATCCATATTAGGTGCAATCCCCAAAAATTCGTCCCCTGACAAACGAAAGAAATCAATACCAAAATGCTCCTTAATTCTTGTTGCTGTGTCTTTTATCAGCTTGTCCCCACCTGTGATACCCTCGTTTTCGTTGGTTATTTTCAGCCCGTTGATATTTGCAGAGATGACACCAAGAGTTTTGGGTTTATTTTCCCAGATTTCTTTCAAAACAAGGGCATAGCCATCACGATTATAAAAGCCTGTTAAAGAATCTCTATGTTGGTGATGGAATAAGGTGGAATCTGCCAAACCATTCACAACATCTTGTGCTACAAAACGTGCAATCGTAGCGATAAGCCTACGATCAAATAATTTAGTAGGATTTCTACGATTTGTGACACCTACCATGCCTACAAAGTTTCCTTTACCATCTTGTACCTTATGAAATGCAATGTTACGCACTTGAAAAGTATGGATAATATCCAATAAAGTAGGGTGAATCGCTTCCTTATCATTTTCAATATCACCCATAACTATAGTTGGTGTATTTTCGTCTTGAAACCACTTAATAATGGCAGCCATGCCAACAGAAGTGGTAGCTCCTCCATTTGGCTTGTAGTCTGGTGCTGTGTAGTGTGCAACACAAACCACTTTGTCATTTACTTCATCAAAATGATAGATGTAGCCAACTTCGCTATCGTAAAATTCAGACATGAGGAAAGATAATTCTTCTAAGGCAAGTCTACTTTCTTGTTCCTTGTCAAAAATTTCTACACAACGTGTCATTGCTTTTTCAAATTCTACATTAGATATAATATCACTTTCTGTAGGTATCATGATACAAAAAACACTGTTATTTGACTTATCTAACGTAGCTTTCATGAGAAAACGCATATTCAGAGTTTCATTGTAGCTTTCTGTTTCGTAATAATCTTGGTTATCCCAATCTGGCAGTTTTTCTTCCATGTAACAATCAGTCAGGGGGATAATATCATAGAAATATTTCCCTATAATTGAGTTTCCTTTTTCAAATATTTGTAAAAACGCATTGTTGCAATATAGAATCTCCACTGTTTCTTTGTCTGTGACAACACATGGAGAACTATTGGTATCAAAATACGTTTGCCATAATTTTATTTTATCCATTGATAGTACCTCTTTCGATAATCTTTTCCAAATTCGTACCATAAATTATACCATAGTGTTGGTGGATTGTCTATGATTTTGGAGAAATTTGGTATTTTGAGTGATTTACAATTAGATGAAATTTTCAGAAAGAAATTCCCACAAAACGGGTTGAAGAGACGAGCGAGTCAACAACGAATCGCAAATCAGATGTTATCAAGCCTAAAACAAGGTAAAATCGCAATTTGTGAGGCAGGGGTAGGAACGGGCAAAACCTATGCGTACCTCCTTGCAAGCATGGTACTAAAAGACCAGTCCAGTCAGCACAAGACGGTGCTAATATCTACATCATCAATCGCATTACAACAGGCGATTTTCCGTGATTATTTACCGAAAGTAGCTGAAATACTAGATAGAAGTATCGTATATAAGGTGCTGAAAGGGAAAAGCCACTATATTTGCGAGAAAAAGTTGAGAGATACCATGAAATTGTTTCAACAACATCCCAAACACGTGGAAGATGTCAGTGTTCTAAGCACCCTCGTGAAACGTAGCCATCAAATTGACCTTGACGAATGGTCTATCCGACCTTATCTCAAGGAGCTGATCTGCGTGGAACGATGTCACAAGTCTTGCAAGTTGTTTAAGACCTGCTACTATCAAGAATATTTGCGAAGTTGCAGAACCGAGAAACTAGACTTCATCATCGTAAATCACAATCTCCTCGTGGCAGATGCACTCTCTCGCAGTCGATATTCTGTGCCTTTGATCCCTCACTACGATGTCGCTATTCTTGACGAAGCACATAAGCTATCAAACGTCATCGTAGATATGTATGGTGCGACTTTGGAAGAATCCGAACTCACCTCGTTTCTTCAATCCGTGGACTATCTTATCAAGCACAAAACAAAAGAAATGATGAAACTTTGTGTGAAAATCGAAAAGCAAAGCGCCGATTTATTCGAATATCTCCGAGGAATAGCAAAGAGGTATCCACAAGGCAGCGTCTACATCAATGCGAGTGGTTTCGCACGGTTACGGTCTCTAGCTAGCAATATCACAAAGCTGTTAGGAGAGCTGAAAAAGTGCAATACCAGACACCAAGAGAGGGTTGCAACCCTCGTGTGTCAAGGGGTTTTATTGCAAGCGATTCCGCAGGAGAGGGTGTGGATATTGCAGGAGATGTGCTATCCTCGGTTATCATTGTGAAGTTACCCTTTCCCATTCCGTCACCCATCAGCGAGAATGAGCGCAAGGAAATCGGCAGCGATAGAGCATTTAGGGAACAACTAATCATCCCAGCCATGTTGTTGAAATTGCAACAATGGGTGGGACGTGGAATTCGTGCCGAAAATGATACTTGCGTATTTTCTATCCTCGACTCAAGAGCAAGTGAGGGATATTATGGCTATGTGAAGCATACATTAAGTCATATCCGAGTCACGAAAAAATTAAAAGAGGTAGAGAAATTTATAAAAACAAAGAAAAGGAGAGAGTATTTTGAGTCTAATGGATAAAACCCTGCCTTTTACACAGGAATTTTGCGATAAAATGCGTGCCACATCCATCCGTGAGATTGACCGAGAACCTCTCGTATCATTGAACGATGTGGTGGTTGACACCACTAAGTCACATGAGGATAGAGTGATAGAGGGGACAGGTCTACTAAAAAATCCGTATTTTTGCGACTGTGAGGGCTATGCCGTGAAATTTAACTATGTAAATAGGGAGATACACCTCTCTGGTTTACTCTCTCATGCGAAAATTATCTAAAAAAATATCTGGACGCAAACCTAGTACTGTGTTATACTTTCTGAAATAGAGCACTCGGAAACACCCTACTTGGTTTTTGGCGAAAACAATTAGGAGTGTTATTCATGAACAAGAAAAATAATTATCGTGCTGCTGCCTATGTGCGCCTATCTAAAGAGGACGGGGACAAGGTGGAAAGCATGAGTATCACAAACCAGAAGGATCTGATCCGTTCTTTTGTGGAAACCCAAAGTGACATCGTACTCTGCGCAGAGCGAGTGGACGATGGCTATAGTGGAGCAAATTTTGAGCGCCCCTCGTTCCAACTCATGCTAGAGGAAATCAAACGTGGTGAAATAGATTGCATTATCGTGAAGGATTTAAGCCGTTTTGCTCGTAATTTTGTAGAAAGTGAGCGATATTTACAGCAAATCTTTCCGTTTCTTGGGGTGCGTTTCATTGCCATCAACGATAACATTGACTCGCTAGCCCCCACGTCAGCATCTCAAAAACTCATTCTCCCCATCAAAAATCTCATGAATGATGCGTATTTAGCAGATTTATCGGTTAAAATTCGCAGTCAGTTTGAAATAAAACGAAAAAAAGGGGAATATATCTCGGCTCATACCCCCTATGGCTACTTAAAATCTCCTGAAAACCACTCGAAAATCGTTGTTGATCAACGAGTCGCCCACATTGTGCAAGAAATTTTCCATAAAAAAATAGAGGGCATGAGTGCGCAAGCCATTGCGAATACGCTCAACGATCTCGATATCCTATCGCCATCAGCATATAAAAACAGCGTTGGTATCAACCATATCACCAATTTTCAAACAAGTGACAATCCACGTTGGTCGGCAACCGCCATTTTTCGCATTTTGAAAAATCCGATTTACAAGGGAACTTTAGTGCAGGGCGAATTTACAACCCCCAACTACAAGGTCAAGAAAAGGATTAAAAACTCCGAGGATAAGTGTATTGTGATTGATCGCAATCATGAAGCAATCATTGACCAATGCACCTTTGATACGATTCAAGCTATATTGCAAGGTGATGCAAGGACAGCCCCCTCGCAGGCAAAACAATACCCTCTTTCGGGACTTTTAATTTGTGGTGACTGTGGGAATAGCATGGTGCGTCGCAACAACAGAACACGTCTCAATCCGAATTTCATCTATCAGTGTAGAACCTATAAAGATGGGTTAGGGTGTTCTCGTCATGCCATTTCAGTTGCAGTGATAGATGAGATTGTCCTCAAAAGTATCAATCATCATCTCCTCCAAGTCGAGGATTTAACCACTCTGTTAGAGCAAGTGCAGTTAAACTCTAATCTGGTTGGCTTTGAAAAACAAAATAATGTACTGTTACAAAAAAAACAGGCACAATATGCTCGTTTACAAGAAAAACAGTCTCTTACCTTTGAGAAATATCAGCAAGGGGAAATCAGTGAGGTGGAATTCTCAACCTATTCAGCGACATACAAAAAGAAAGCCGATGAAGTGTGCCAGTCAATGCTGACAATCGAAAAGGAGATAGCCCAACTGCAGTTCGGCACGTCGGAACATCACCTTTGGTTAGAGCAATTCCGCCAGCACAAGGTTGCACCCACCCTCACTCGAGGGTTGGTTGTGACCATGATAGAGAAGGTTTTGATTTACGAAGATGACCGAATTGAAATTTTTTATCGTTTTCAAGACGAATACCAGCGACTACTCACCCTCGTCAACAGTCTTAACGAGCCTGTTGAAAAGGTAGGGTGAGAATATGGCTAGAAAAAGTAGAAAGCAACACCTACTTGAACCAGAAGTGACAATTCGCACCAGATTTCATACAGCCATCTATGTCAGACGTTCTGTCAAAGACAAACGAAACGAAACAGATAATTCCCTTGCCATGCAAGAGGAATTGGTGAGGCACTACCTCAAAAACAAACCAGAATTTCAGATTACAAAGGTCTATCAAGACAACGGATTTTCTGGAACCAACTTCAATCGCCCCAGCTTCCAAGAAATGATGGAGGATATTCGATTAGGCACGATAAATGCCATTGTGGTGAAGGATCTCTCTCGTTTTGGACGAAATTACATCGAAGTGGGAGATTATTTAGAGAAAATCCTCCCCTTTATGGGGGTTCGTTTTATCGCAATCAATGATGGTTATGATAATTTTGCCACCTCTTTTTCCGAGGAATTGATCATGCACCTCCTCAATATCACGAATGATATGTATGCAAAGGATCTTTCTTCGAAGATTGCTCCCGCCCTCAAAGCGAAACAGGAACGTGGCGAATTTTTAGGTCCATATCCTACCTTTGGGTATCTACGAAATCCTGAAAATGGAAAGAGCCTTGTGGTGGATACAGAAGCCGCTGACACGGTTCGTGTCATTTTTGATTTGCGAGTAGAAGGAATGGGGATCCTGAAAATAGTGAAATATTTGACGGAGCAGGATTTCATGACCCCGAATGAGTATCGTTTGAGAAAAGGACTCGTGAAAAGTGATAAATATCAGAACAGCACTTGGACGACTTACATGGTATCCGCCATTTTGAAAAACGAAACCTATTTAGGGCATACTGTATCAGGCACGACAAGAAAATCGTTAGCCAATGGAGAAAAAAGACGTCGAATCCCACCAGAAGATTGGAAACTGAAAAAAAACACGCATGAACCAATCATTTCACCCGAATTGTTCCAAAAAGTGTCTAAAAGTATGAAGAACTCCACCGAAACATATCTTAATAATCTCGAAAAAAATGCACATATTCCAAAAGAGGATACCTTATTCAAAGGAATCGTTTACTGTTCCACCTGCGGGCAGGTTTTGCGAAAACGTCGTGAAGTAATCCGTAAACAAGATGGAACAGAAAGTCTACGCAATTATTATGAGCACTCTATCACTCATTATATCCACCATAAGAGTCAATGTACCTACAAAGGTATTATTGAGGATCAAATCGTGAACACAGTGTCAGTTGCACTACTTCAACAGCAGAAACTTGAGCAACAAATCCTTGAAAAACAGAACACGAGATCCTATCGCAGTTCTCTCGCCAAAACAAAGATGAAAAATGCAAGAATAATACAGGATTTGACGCAAAAAAGGGATACTCTCGACAGTTTGAGAGAGAAAGCCTTTGAAGATTTTATTACCGATCAGATTAGCCGAAAAGAATACCTTGAAATTACAAATAACTATCAATCGCAAATTGACTTGAACGAGAAAACACGTGAGCAGTTACGCAACGAATCACTCCCCTATCATCAATCAGAGCAAGTCCTATCGCCGACATCACCACTGGCAAATCTGCCCCTTACACCAGAGCTAGTTCAAGATAAAATTGAGAAAATCATGATTTTTGCTGACAAGAGCATACAAGTGATTCTAAAAGAACCTTATCAGGAACTAGGGATAGAGAGAGACTCTAAGGTGAACCATGCAACCTAATATTATGCTTTACCTACGATTATCTTCTGAAGATGACGATCTCAACCAAGGGGGAAAAGATGAAAGTAACAGCATCGTCAATCAGAGAAAACTTCTCCTTGATTTTGTGGAACAGCACGAGGATTTGAGAGGCGGAACTGTGGCGATTTTGGTGGACGATGGTTACTCAGGAACCAATCCAAACAGACCAAATTTTCAAAAATTGTTAGTAATGGCGAAGAGGCGAGAATTTGATGTTCTCATCGTCAAAGACTTCTCACGATTTGCTCGTGACCATATCCTTGTATGCGATTATCTCGACCAGATTTTCCCTTTTTTGGGAATACGATTTTTATCAGTGAATGACGGTTATGATGGATCGAAAGCAAACGGCAGAACAAGTAGCATAGATATCGGGTTTCGCAACATCGTCAATAGCTACTACAGCCAAGATTTATCTCGGAAAGTGAAGTCGGCAATGCGCACCAAAGCAACCAAAGGGATTGCTATCTCAGGACGACCTCCTTTTGGTTATCGTAAGAACAAAGGTGGGTACTATGAAATCGAACCCATTGCAGCGAGCGTAGTGAGTTATGTTTTTGACTTAGCCTATAAAGGATTAACGACAACAGCCATTGCGCAAAGGTTAAACAAGGAACAGATCCCCACGAAAAGTATGATAAAACTCGAAACCATAGGCGAGCGACGAAATCAGCCCATAAACAAGAGAAATTATTGGACACAAGTTAGTATATATCGGATTCTTCGTGATGAACAATACTTAGGAAAACTGATCTTCGGAAAAACCAATAAGCCTTCTGTTTCTGATAAAAGGTTGATCGCAGTCCCAAAAGAAGATTGGATAGTGATCGCAAATGCACACGATCCAATCATACAGCAAGAAATATTTGATGCAGTGCAAAGCAGCTTTAGGAAAGGTCATCATGGCTCTCGCAATGCACAATCCAAGCTTTTTTTAGGGAAGATAAAATGTGGCATTTGCAAAAGAGCCATGCAACGCACTGACACGAAGAAACCTGATTATTTTTGTGCAACCCCAATCTATACCTCAGAAACCGAATGCCTCAAAGAAAAACTAAGTGAGGATTTTGTTATCCAGATGGTTCTTGAATTGCTAAAAGATCTGATTCAACGCTATGTAGAGGTTGATAAAATCAAAAAAAGCCGTTCATCTTGTGACTCTCCACGGAAAAATCTAGCTCTCTATCAAGCAGGACTAGAAAAAGTATCCCAGAAAAAAATGGAGCTTTTTGATCTATGGCTAGAGGGTAACATCGAGAAAGACGAATATCTACTCACCCTCAAAGAGCTGAAACAGAGCACCATTGAATGGAAGAATGCCATAGATAGGACAACATTACAAATCCAAGCCTTGACAGCAAATGACAGCAAACAACTTCCAGAAATTGATGTTTTACAGAAATGGTTTCAGTCCAAAACTCTCACGAGAGAAATGGTAGACCTCTTTATCAACTGCATTTACATCTATCCGAACAACCAAATAGAAATTGATTGGAACTTTTCAGATCCAATCAATTAAGCCAAAGACAACCAACGTAATTACCGAGTTACGTTGGCTTTTCTATGCAAGAGTATGGGGAAATGGTGAGTTTTGTCGAATAAACTCACATAAAAAAAGTCGGAATTATTTTTACGTATTCTCTTGACATAGGGAGAGAAGATTCAGGCCATCGTCGCCCTTGCCACCACGGCTGAGGAGCTCATTGAGGTCAATACCTCGGTGGAATCTATGGTCAAGGCGATCACCGATCTGGAGAGCATCCTCCAAGCAAAGCTCAAACTCTTCGAGACAAGTTTGAACGTCACCACCACTTAATCGAAAAAAGAGAGGTCAGTCTACCTAGCCTAACACAAAGGCAGCATATCTGCGAGGGTTAAGCTTGCACACATTTCCTCCTTTGGACATACAATGGCTTGTCAGACTTTGACACACCATTACCAAAGGAGGAATTTTTATTTCTATTTTTCAAAAGGTGGACAAAACCACTGTCACAAAAAATGAGCGCATCACCTACACCATCGACGTCAGTTTCACCGGAAGCGCCGACCCCTCGAGCGTGGAGTGGCGACTAGAGGATTTTATCCCGAGTTCCATGGACTACACCCTCCCCACAGTGGAGGGGCAACTCGCCTCCATCGAAGAAGTGAAGGCCGAGGGAGGCACCAATCTTATTTTCCACTTTAGCAAGGTCACCACTGAATCTACCATAACCTTAGAGCTTGAGGTGGACTTTGGGGACTCTTGCGTGGACGGCGATACCTTCGTGAATCAGTGCTCCCTCTACGGTGGGGACGAGCGTCTTGCCTTTTCCACTGCAAATATTGTGTATTTGTACTATCAACGGGGGTATTCAGCCCTCAAACAGGTCAAGGGAGATCTCGATACCGAGTTTTCCTTGGCAAGCACAGCGAAAGCAGGGGGCACTGCCACCTATCAACTTACCGTGCGCAACGTCCATCTACAGCCCATCACGGGGGTGGACATTGTGGATATTTTCCCCTTTGTAGGAGATACCGAGGTCACGGATTCCTCTATCCCTCGTGGCTCGCAGTTTAATATCTTTCCCACCGATGACGTGACTGCAAAGGTGGTCGCCACCCTATACGACACCAGTGGAGAAAAGCGAGATGCCGATCTTTCCATCGACTATTCCACAAGTCACGACCCTGTACGCTTCGATGCCAGTGGCGAAACCATCGGCAGTGGGGTATGGATCTCCACCCCACCCACAGGAAACCTTGCAGCGATCCGTGTGACCATGGGCGCAGATGAGATCCTAGACGGGGGAGAGTCCCTCATCGTGACAGCTCTTGTGGACGTACCCATAGGCGCCCCTGTTGGCGAGACCGCTTACAACTCTTTCGGGGTGGATGCCGACGAACTGCGCCCCCTCGAGCCTTACACCGTGGCCCTCACCATTGCAGAAGAGCAGGACCCACGAGCCCAAGCAATCACCGACCTCATCGAGTCGGTGGCACTCGAGCAAACTGCACTCTCCCACATCCTAAACGCCGAGGGAGAAAAAATTCAAAAAATGTTGGAATTTGCCACCACGACCGAGGAGCTAATTTCGGTCAATACCTCGGTGGAATCTATGGTCAAAGCCATCACTGATTTGGAAACTGCACTCCAAGAGAAACTTACCCTCTTCGAGGCAAGTTTGAAGGTCACCACCACTTAACGGGTAACAGGCACTGTTTTAAAACCAACTAATAAAGCACGATAGAAGAGGTGTTATCCTCTTCTATCGTGCTTCAACATAGATCCAGCCTCGTTCAAATTTATTGGAAATTGCAAGACAAAATTGCCCCTGTCCCCTATGAACTTTTAAGTTCCATAAATTCCGTAATGAGAGATACGGCTTGATTTTGCTGTTGATCTGCTGTGATACTCGCTTCACCATCACCCGAATTTTCCCCATAATTTCCAAATTGAGCGTGATTTCCACCAGAAATCACATGGACATTCGTGGTATAGTCCACACTATCCCCCACTCGAAGGTCATTTGATCCGTTAATCGTGATGGTTTTTTCCATATCATAGTCCATGGAAAGATAAATTCCAACCAAAATCAAGCCAGAAATTTTCTCAGCATTGCTACTGGCATACATATTTGCAGCCACTCCACCCAACGAATGTCCTCCAATGTACCACTCGCTGATATCGGAATATTCTTTCATGATATTATTTGCTTTATTAACCCCGAAATTCGCCATATTAAATGGCATATCCACCAGGAAAACATGAAGCCCCATATCTTGTAATTTTTGACAAAAAGGGGTGTAAGCGATATGCTCTACCCGTCCTCCAGGATAAAAGATCAGTCCAAGATCTGATGTTCCTTCAAAATATATCAAATCTGATTGCGTTTGAATATTATCTTGCTCAAATATCACAAAATATTCTTCCTCTAGCGTGCGATAATCGCTTGCATAGATGCACAATCCACAAAAAGATAGTATGCCGAGTGCGAACATTGCAAGGCAGAGGTTACGCATGATTTTTATCATTTTTTGCGATATTTTACGATTATTTTCTCGATCTTCCATATGTTTTTCTCCTTCTATTGATCTGGCCTGTATTTTATATCACTAAGCTATATAGAATATCCTATTCATCGCTCTATCCGAGTGACACGACCTTTACTACATCATCGTGATAGGAATCCTCTCTCATAGCAATCTTTTCTTATTTAGCTTGATATCAACTTCATTTTATCATAAATCTGTTTATTTGTCTATCCTTATGGACATGCCATTCATTTTCATCAATTCTAAGTCCGTTAGCGTCTCTACGATGTTGCTTGAACATAACACCTAATGATGTCATTAACTTTTCAGTTCTAAGATAGCATGGATCTCGACTAAAAGAAATGCTATTTTCTAACTATTTTAAAAATTGTAAGTTTGTCAAACATCTTGTACAGCATACTCATTTGGAGTCAGCCAACCCAGCGGTCTCATCGGCAAGTTGTTACTTCTGCGATTATGTACTTTTAATTGATTCCTAAAATCTTCAAA
>JAWXUK010000053.1:0-11308 GCA_044432785.1 Eubacteriales bacterium
ATGCTGCTAAACACAATCTCTGCATCGCCATTGCCCCATCGACCTAGGCCAGCAACATCTTTACAGATCCCTTTTGGGTCAAAAATATCTGTGAATTTCATATTTACGGTCAATCTTAATCGTGATTTTTGAATAGCAATATCAACGAAGTTTGTATCTGCCTTATATGCTATGTAAAACTTCTTACATTCTCTTTTCACGATAGAGCCTAAGTTTAATATTCTATCGTTTAATTTGTCAAATAACGCCCTGTTCTCATCGTTCCACTGCACATAGCTGTCAATGGTGTATTCGGAAACACGCTCTTCTTGTTGACTATATGGTGCTAGTTCTGCATCTGATAAAACAGGATATACCCAAACATTTTTCGCAATATCACAAAGTATTTTAGCACGTTCTTTTATCTCGTCCTCGCCCCAAGTGGTCTTTGCTACAAGATATTTGTTCAGTTTCAAAGCACTTTCCTGAAAGCCACCTTCCATATTGAGTTTCTCTTCAAAGGATGAATCACTCATTTCTGAATTGTATGCTGTAAGTGTTAGATTTCCAATTGTGTGTAAATATTGTTTTTGAATATCTATCCAGTTATCCCCTAAGCAATCAATCCATTTATCAGATAATTTTGGATTTTGTGGTATGATATGCTCGATGGTAAGGTTATCAAGAGAAACGATAGATTTATTATCCCAGTTTTCAAGTTTACTCAATATAAATCTGCACCTATTCAAATTATAAATGTCTCTTGTGGCAAACGTATTCGCAAAACGCTCATCATTCGGGAATTCCTTATAGGAATCTAACAGGATAAAGAATGCCTTTACAGAGTTTAAGTAATCATCATGATTGATTGAATTTTTCATTGTTGCAAAAGTTTTATTGAGAGAGTTTGTTGGGATATTGCAAATTGCACGCCTTAACACATAACTCACGCATAAATTCACAATTTCTCTTAAATCCTCAATTTTGATCGTGCCAACAAAATGATCATGATGCACTTTTAACAAGAATGGATAAGCAACTTCCATTCGAATGGCTTTCATATCCGTATATGAAGTTTTAAGTATTTTATCGTCACTTTTCGCAAAAAACATATCTGAATAAAATTTCGCAAAAGAATAAATATCTTTACACAAATCTTCGATATCCATTGTTAGCGTATTATGATACGAGCAAAATTCTTTATAAACTTCATTTTTTCGTGGGATACGACCTAGTTTCATGGTAAGATAATCTCTGAAAAAGTTATCTAATAGTTCACTTTGATGGTCATAATGAAACAACTTTTCTGTAGGTCTCCAGATGTTGTTATAAACTTTAGTTTGGGTAATAGAGTCTAAGCCCATCAATAAGTGATTTCGTATCAAATCTGAATCTTTTAAATCCATACCAGTCGAGTTTAAGCTCTCGAAAATTGCTTGTGGATCATCGTATTGTCTATCTAGCACGATATCAACAAGTTGAAGCTTTCCAATCGCTGTTTCTAAATCCTTAGCACTTATTTGCTCTTTGGCTATTTCATCATAAAAAATATCGTAATTATCAAGAACTCTAGATCTAATCGTTTCATCAGTCGGCGAAGTTTCAATTTTTTTCACTAATGCTTCGCTATCTGATTGGGTTAGCAATAGTTTGTATCTTAAATCGCCGGTTTCATATTGATTTATCAGTAATGTATCTGTTATTTTATGAGGATTTACACCACAATCTTTATTTAATGAAGCATAATCCCTCAATGCAATGAGCAAGATTGTTAAGGTTGTTAAGCGCTGTTGACCATCTATGATCATTGCCATTGTAGAACCTGCTGCTGAGTTCTCGTCTATTCTAACAATAGAGCCAACAAAATGACCTTCTCTGTTGTCTTGGTGTAGTGTAACGATATCTTCCCATAATCTAAGGCATTCTTCTTTTCGCCAACTATATGTACGCTGATATACAGGTATTATGTATTGGCATGTGCCACTTAAATATTTGTAGATGTTGCTTTTAAATGCGTCCATAAATGATTCTCCTTCAATTTGATTTGTAATGTTTTTGAGGTATCTGCATTATTTTCATAGTCCGTCCACTTTTAACTCATTCCCATTTTTTTAACAGATGATTTTCCATTGCACCACCTCCTTTAACGCTGATATACAGATTATACCATATAGAAAGCCGATGTTCAATGATTGTGATCTGATGGCGCAGGTTCGTGCGACGATAAGGAACCACATCTTGCTTTTTGGTAGTCGTTTCGAGTTTCTCTCCAACCCCTTTGGTATCAGTGCTTTAGCAGATGATAGCACTTGTGCTGACTATTTTTTATGAAAATTTCTTCCCATGACAGAGTAAGCACGGTTTCGTTGCGCACGGTTGAGGGGCTACGAGAGGGGTGTTTCTTCACGAATTAGTATATTTGCACAAAAGAGAACCTCTATTTTTGTCACCTGAAATGAAAACTCCTGTTGCTTTCACGAAAGCAACAGGAGTATACTGTTATTGTAAGATAAATCAAGAATCTTAGAGAAAGGGGTGTCTCTATTGGCGAAAATGACTATTTAAGATATTTCAAAACTATCTGGTGTCTCTATCACCACGGTTTCTCGGGTCTTAAATGGAACTGAAAATGTAAGTGATGAAACCAAAGCTCGGGTGGAAGAGGTCATCGCCAAGCACGACTACACCCCAAGGCAGGGTTCTCGCAACTTTCATCGAAAGACGCAATTTGCCGTACCGGTGCAAACGGCGCTATCGCTGCGGCAGACATGGATTCTTACGATCCTTCCATCAACGAAATGTCCATGGTGAGTATGGCTCTCTTCACCATGGCACCCCTCACCACGCCTGATCTCGGCATTAGCGTGGACGACTACAAAATGGTGGGTGCATTGGTTCACGACGAGTTTGTGCTCATGGTCTCTCCTGAGAGTGGGATTACCACATTCGAAGAGCTACTCGCCTATGGTCAAGACAACCGTATTATCTATGGTTCTAACGCCCCAGGTGGTGGTACACACGTCATTCAAATCGCCCTCTTTGGCGATGCTGGGGTGCGGTGCAATCCGAAGCCCTCACTTCCGACGGTAGTAACAAAGATATTCTAGCCGTTATGTCTGGTGATGCCATCTGCACTGCAGCCACCATCACCTTAGCAACCTCTTACATCGAAAGTGGCGATATGGTACCCATTGCCATGTTCTCTAACGACACCTATTCCTTCGAAGGATATGAGAACGTGCCGGCCCTTCCTGACCTTGGCTATGATGTGACCTTGCCTTCTTACAACTTCCTCATCACCCGTGCTGGTGTGCCTGACGAAGACGTGGCTGCTATGTATCAAATGTTCCTCGATGCTCGTGATTCTGACAACTTCAAAGAGCAAGCAGAAGCTGCAAGTTACATCGACCCAACCACTGCCAATGGAGCAGACATGGAAGAGCACATCGCACATTACGCAGAATTCTGCGAATATGTCTTCAACACTTATTACTAAGCAAATATCATCGTGGTGCAAGCAAGGGACATCGTTACGAAACCGTAACGATGTCCCTTGCACCCTGATTCTAAGGAGGATACGAGTATGGTCATACGGTATCGAGCAAATCTCATGGCTGGGATTTTTGTACTCATTTTATCCGCTGCTGTCTTTTTGGTGATTCCAAACCAAATTAAAACAGAAAGTTCTGCCACCTACGGCATCAATTCTCGCACATTACCCTACGGATTTGCAGGGTTAATCGGCGTTTGTGGATTGGGTCTGATCTTCCAAAGTGTGGTGCGCAAACAGGATAAAATCGAGGAAATCCGTCTTAAGGAAGAGGCAAAGGCGCTTGCGTATATCGCTTGTCTTGCCCTTTACGGAGCTGGATTTTCCCATAGCTTTTTAATCGCAACCTGTCTTCTAGGAGTGGTCACCCTTGCATTTCAAAACTGTCGTGTGATCTCCTATTATCTTATCACTATCGCAACTAGCGTGGCTATTTATTACATTTTCACAGAGCTATTACACGTGCGACTACCATAGAAAGGAGCCCATTATGGATACGATTTTAGCTGCTCTCGGGCATTTATTCACCCTCGAAAATTTCATCTTCATCAATATCGGAACCTTTGTAGGGATCACCTTCGGCGCAATCCCGGGCATGAGTGGAAATCTTGGAATTACAGTATTTCTACCCTTCACCTTCACCATGGGAACCGTCCCTGCCCTGCTGATGTTATGTGGCATTTTCTTCGGGTCGAATTTCGGTGGATCTATCAGTGCGATTTTAATCAACACCCCGGGCACAAATGGCGCTTGTGCCACCTTAATCGACGGCTATCCCTTGGCACAAAAGGGTCATCCACTCAAGGCACTCGATATGGCGCTCATCGCCTCTACCTTCGGGGGTCTGGTCAGTGCAGTTTCTTTGCTGCTCTTCTCGCCACAAATCAGCAAAATCGCCCTCAATTTTGGCGCTCCTGAATACTTCGCACTGGCTCTCTTCGGACTTTCTATCATCGCCTCGGTGAGTGGAGATAGCATCTTAAAAGGTCTCGTTAGTGGTGCTTTTGGAATGCTGATTGCCACCGTTGGGATCGACGGAATCAGTGGTATGGCACGTTTCACCTTCGGAAACATGAAGCTATATAACGGAATTAACATGATCGCCGTCCTCTTAGGAGTGTATGCTGTGTCGCAACTGATCGGACGGATCAGTGGTAGTGAAAAGGAGTCGGCAGCGTGTGACATCGACCTTAAGGGACAGGACAAAGACCGTGTTACCAAAGAGGAAGTGATGCAATCCATCCCTACCATGTGCAAATCCTCCGTCATCGGAGCTGGAATTGGCGCAATTCCTGGAACAGGGAGTGCTATCGCTGCTTACATCGCTTATAACGAGGCAAAACGAACTGCAAAAGAGGGGGAAGACTTCGGAGGAGGAGCTCTGCGTGGCATTGCAGCACCAGAATCAGCAAACAATGGTGCTACGGCTTCGTGCCTTATCCCACTGCTCACCCTTGGGATTCCAGGGGATGCCGTCGCTGCAACCTTAATGGGTGCCTTCACCATGCATGGGCTTGCCGTTGGACCAAAACTCTTTCAAGATTCTGGGGAGATCATCTATGCCATGATGATCGGGTGCATTATTGCGCAATTCTTCATGTTTTTGCAAGGTAGATACTTAATGCCAATTTTCGTGAAAATCACCCATATTCCACAAAAATTGCTCACATCTCTCCTTATGATTGTGTGTTGCGCCGGAGCCTTTGCCATAGCAAATACTGCCATCAATCTACATATCATGTTATTTTTCGGAGTGGTTGCCTATGTCATGGGGAAATTTGGATTTCCACAGGTTCCCATCGTTTTGGGGATGGTACTCGGACCCATTGCTGAATCCAACCTGCGTAATGCACTTACGTTATCAGGGGGAAGCCCACTCATTTTCGTGCAACGTCCCATCTGCTTGGGTTTCATTATTTTAACCTTCGTCCTCATCTTTTTGCTTAAAAAAGGGTCGAAACAAGTGGGATAACACACCCACGGAGCACAGGTAAAAGAGACTTATCGAAAAAACGTTTCTATAGGAGGGAACAACCTTGACAAAACCCAATATCATTTTTCTGATTCAAGATCAGATGCAACAACAAATTTTAGAAGATGACTCTTTTTGTATCGCACCAAATCTTCATGCGCTCAAAGCCGACTCGCTCTATTTTAGTGAGGCGCACAGTTGCAATGCCATCTGCTCGCCTGCTCGTGCCTCGCTGATCACTGGTACTTTGCCTCACACCCACGGCATGGTGGATTGCACCCACACCGTCCCGACCTATCGTGCCGAACTGGATACCACGCTCGAAACCATTACGGGACGGCTTGCAAAAGAGGGGTATCTCAATGCTTATTACGGCAAATGGCATATCGAACGTAGCCACGAACTCGAGAAATTTAGCATCTCGGATTATGTGACCGAACGGGATCTGCCCAGTTTTTCGGTCACCCCTATCGACCGTGTCACCATGAGCGCCGAGGGCTACTCCACCAAAACCATTGCAGGTGTTTTCTCGGAAGATTCCACCCATACCGAGGAGCATTTCATCTATGATAAGGCGATTGCATTTTTAGAGAATAACAAAGATTCTGGCAAGCCCTTGTGTACCTTTATCTCGACCTATGCCCCTCACGATCCCTACTGCGTCCCACAAGAGATCTACGATCTTTATGAGGATATCGAACTCCCTCTCCCCGAGAGTTTTCACGACGACCTCGCTAACAGACCTGCCATTTATCGGCGCATGAAAGAGGCATTAGGGAATATTCCACTCGAAGATTTTAAGAAAATTCAGCGCTGTTATTACAGTTACTGTACCTTAGTGGATCGTGAAATCGCTCGCCTTGTGACCTATCTACAGGATACCAACCAGTATGATAATACCTTAATTGTTTGTCTATCTGATCATGGCGATATGATGGGTGCGCACGGGATGCTCACCAAAAGTGTCGAGTCCTTTGAAGAGATCTATCGCATCCCACTGCTCATGAAACTCCCACAAGGAGCATTTCAGGGAGAAACTCGAGATTTCTATATCACAACGCAGGAAATTGCACCAACAGTCCTAGAATTGATGGGGTTGCCTAAACTCGGAAATCCTCATGAAGCCACTTCGATGGTGCCATGGATTCGAGGAGAAAAAATAGACAAGCACTTTGGCTATGCCGAATTTTTTGGGCAACGTTTTTCCTATACCCAACGCATCGTTTGGATGGACGGGTTTAAGTATGTTTTCAACGGATTTGACTACGACGAACTCTACGACCTCAAAAAGGATCCTCACGAGATGACAAACCTCCAAGCCGATCCCACCTATCATGAGAAAAAGGTGCAACTTTGCAAGAAAATGTGGGAGCAAATTCGTGCCACAGGGGATAGTACCCTCGCCGATGCAGAATATTATCTGATGAGAATTGCTCCTATAGGTCCTGGACCGAAAGAGGATGCCTCGAACTATGCGACCTATAACAAGCAGTTCTAGCACGAGAGAGTCACCAAAAGTGATCTAACAATAGACGAGAAACGGACCACAGTTTGAATGATCAAACCTGGTCCGTTTCTTTGCTGTTATCTCGTACGAGCCCTCTCTCGCTGTTGAAAATAGAAGGTGATATCATCTATGAGGGATCGATTACGTTCTAAAAAATCTCGATACCCACAAAAATCACCAAAAGCATACATCTCATGTCCCATTCGTTTGCACCCACCGTTACAAAAGTTTAAAAAAGGACAATCCTCACAATACGAGGGGAGAGGGGGACGAGAGCTTAAAAAATCGCTCGCAACCGAACAGTTTTTAAGCTCTTGAAAGGAATTTTCTGCGAAATTTCCGAGTTTCCACTGATCCAAGACGTAAAAATCACAAGGATAGACCGACCCATCTCCTTCCACCACCATCTGCACACCACACTGCCCTGTAAAACCACAAGAATTGATGTTTCGATGGAGGATAAGGTGAAATAAATCATCGAAAAAGCGAATGCTGATATAATTATCTTTTTTCAGTGAATCGAACCACAAGGGGAGTAATCCACTATAAAAATGAGAAAACCCTTTTGATGTGAGGGATAAATTGGTTGAATTTCCTTCTAATTCACCTAAACAGGGAATGAATTGCACAAATCCTAATTTCTCTTTTTGGATAAAATTCCACACCTTTTGTGGATGTTTCGATAGGGGACTTGTCAGGACGCAGAGAACATTATAGGGGACTTTATGAGCTTCTAGCTCTCTTTTTGTGGCGAGAATACGAGAAAAGGTCCCTTCCCCTGAGCTGTCAATGCGATTGAAATCATGGTATTTTTTATCTAAATCGAGGGATAACCCTACCAAAAAACCATGCTCTTTGAAAAAGGGGAAATATCCTGGATCGAGGGATAATCCGTTGGTTTGGATGGCGTAATCCACTGAAATTTGTTTTTTATCGATGCGTTTTTGTACTTTAGCGATAAATTCTTCGAAAAAAGTGAGTCCTGCTAAGGTCGGTTCCCCCCTTGAAAGGCCACATGGAAGCGATCCCCATCCTCTAATTCCTCGATGGATTTATTGAGTAAGTGATCCACCGTTTCCGAGGTCATCACTCCGTGACTTTTTACCTCGCGCAGGTCGCTCACATCTGCATAAAAGCAGTATAAACATCGCATATTGCAAAGAGATGAGGCTGGTTTTATCATCATTGAGAGAGTTTTCATAGTTCCTCCTTTATGCAGATACTGCGCCCATATTATAGGCATTTAGGATGATAATTGCCACCAAAACGTCGGTAAAGAAGTCGTCCACTTGCACATCGGTTAATTTTTTGGAGATTTTACCTCCTAAAATAGCGCCGGAACATCCACCAATGATCATCAGGGATAGGGCAAAGTAGTTGACATCTGTAGGGATGCCTGTGGTGAAAACCACTAAAATACTGCTAATTTGCGAGAGCAGTATCACAAAAATGGATCGTCTTGCCGTGACTTTTGGGGCACTGGAGAAAAAATAGGTCAAAATCGCGATATTGAGGGGGCCACCACCAATCCCCAAAAAGGAGGAAATGGTTCCTAAACTACAACCAATGACCCCACAAGCCCCTAAGTTTGAGACGGTTTTTGTTTTAATACTGCGCTTGAATTTGACGTAAAAATAGATCCCGATATTGAGCCAAAATAGAACCGTCGATTGGATCAGAGAATGGTTCGAGGGGATGGCATCGAAGATCATTTTCCCTAAAACACCACCCAAACAGGCGCCAAGCGCAAGTGCAGTGGAGATGCGATAATTGATATCAATTTCATCTTTTCTGCCACGATAAATGCTTACAATCGCCATCCCAAGGACGGTGCAACTGGACATGAAGTTGATGGTCGTAACCTCCATACCACTAACAGCATCCATCACGGGTTTGATAATGATACCACCACCCATGCCACTGATAGCCCCAACGGTGGTGGCGATAATCGCTACGAAAAATAGAATAATTTCCATAATAACCTCACATCAATTAAGTATTTGAACCCCCGTAGACTTGCTACATAGATTACTATCATTATATCACAAATAGTTAGAATTTACCAGTTAAATTATGTAAGAAATGCTCTTAGAGATGAAAAATATTTACCATCCAAATTGGATCTGCACTTACACTATTCCGGTTGGATGTGGACCGAAGATAGCCCCCTAGTTCGGAGGAATACTTGACAAAATCGCATTATTCTGGTAAAATTACTCTAAGAAAAAGATGCGATTTTTATGATGCGCATTCTCTTTCTTCGGTGACCTAAAATAGATGATAGTAGGAGTGTTTGAAAATGATTAAACATATGATTATGACAAAGCTAAAGGATAACAGCGAGGCAAATTGTCAACGAGCATATCAACTGCTAACGGCAATGAAAGAGGAAATTGACGTCGTGATTGACGTCGAGGTGGGGGTTGATTTTCTGCATTCCGAGCGATCCTTCGATATTGGATTCGTGGTGACAGTGGCTACCATTGAAGACTTAGGTCTGTATCAAAATGCGAGCTATCACGTCAACCATGTGCTCGCATTTATGCAGGAACATGCAGCCCATGCCATCGCTGTGGATTATCAGTGTTAACGCTACACCATCCAGATAAAAACCCGTGAAGTATCAAAAATCACTTCACGGGCTTTGTTTTGTTAAAATGATTGCAGTTGAAATACGCTGCGCTGCGTAGAGAGGTGATAAAGGGTTTATCAGTATTAGACCTCTTACTGGAAGAAACGTCCTAAAAAGCCCTTTTTCTTTGGGGGTTCGAGGACATCGTCACTTATTTGAGTAGGTTTGACGGGGGATGGAACGGTGACCGGGATATAGTCAGGGCGCTTTAATTGAATGATCTTTCTGTTTTCAACGCATTTTTCTTCGTAGATGGGATCACCATCGTAGGCGAGTAGAAAACAAAAGAGCCCATCGTTATTTTGGTAGAAATCCCAGAGCAAATCTAAATTTATGGTTGTGTATCCGGATAAATTGCCCAGAGCATTGATGAAATTCTCGCTAAGTGAGAGGGTTTTCTTCAAACGATCCGTATATTGCGTGAGATATTGCTGATAACATTCTTCTGAAATGGATTTCCCCTTCACTTTGCTCAGATATTCTTTGTGGGCGAAGTGTTGCAAGCGAGAGGATAAATCCCAAATTTGGTCATAAACATCCTGAAAACAGATTAAAGTTTCTAAAGGGTCGATATTCTGCGCTAATACCGTTGCAAAGGTAGCGATGACAGATTTGTTGAGTGTTTCGATATGAGCAAAGGATGTTTTTTCGATCCCTGATCTGCCATATCGATAATAGGTGCGATAAAAAACAGTGTCCCAAGTTTTGTGGTTTGCTGGCAAGGAGTCCATAATCTCGAGGGCTTTGTCGAAACGCCCTTCTTTTGCAGCTTTGTGCGCTGAAACCTGTATCGCTTGGTTGTGATCGCTCATATTTGCACCCCTATTCTGTCCCTTCTATTATATCAAAAGTGAGGGGGATTGTCAACTTTTGGAAGGGGATTTTACGGGGGCTTTGTCGCTGTATGGGGCGACCTTGTAAAGGTGGGAGATAGTGTTTTTGCTGGGGAGTTATGACATTGTGGGCTGCTTGATAGCATCACACTTGACAAAAGAGTGGGATTCTGCTACACTTATAACATTTTAGAAGGGAGGGGTTAGATGCCGGATTACATCTTGGGACTTGTGGTCTCAGCGATTGTGGCGTTGTTGGTGAAAAAGACCAATATCGCAGGGGGAATGCTCATCGGTGCGATCATTGGGATGGCATTTTGTTGCATTGTACTCGAAACCTCGGCTCTTCCAGTGGAATTTAAGCTAACAGCGCAAATTATGGCAGGGATTTTCATTGGGGCAGGGGTGAAACGGGAGGAACTGCTCCATTTGCCACGATTGGCAGGACCGATCTCTCTTCTTATGGTGATCTATACCCTCTTTGCCATCTCGATGGGGGCGATTATGCCTATGGTATCGGATATGGATGCCATCACCGGGATGATGTGTGCCGTTCCTGGTGGGATGTCGGATATGCCCATCATCGCTGCAGATTTTGGTGCAGATGTTCCTACGGTGGCGATTTTTCAGTTTGTGCGTATGATTGGTGGAGTTGCTGTTTTTCCCTCGGTGATCACTTTTGTGCTTCGTAATTCGCCAGAAAGCGTGGCTGTTGAAGTAGAACAGCACCCTACAAACCCACCCACACCCCCGAAACCACAACGGCTTTGGCTGATCCTTTTGGTAGGGGGGATTGCAGGACTATACGGACAGACCCCCTCCATCCCAGCCGGGG
>JAWXUK010000054.1:0-10814 GCA_044432785.1 Eubacteriales bacterium
TTCATCCTCTCATGCCCTAAGGGATACCAGACCAATATCGGTGAAAAAGGGGTGCGACTCTCAGGAGGACAAAAACAACGGATCTCGATTGCTCGTGCTTTCCTCAAAAATCCTCCAGTCCTCATCCTAGATGAGGCAACCTCAGCCCTAGATAACCAGACCGAACACGAAGTTCAGCAGTCCTTAAACGACCTCGCAAAGGGGCGCACCACACTCGTGATCGCACACCGACTCTCCACCATCAAAAACGCAGATACCATCCTCGTCCTCACCGAAAATGGAGTGGAAGAAAGTGGTAACCATGACGAATTGTATGCCAAAAATGGAATCTATACCAAACTTTATGACGCACAATTTCAGTTAAATTAAGAAAAAACTCGTTCCTTTCCATAAGAGGAACGAGTTTTTGTCTATCTATAAAAAAAACAGTATGCCTCCCCAAAGGGGAGGCATACCAATCATCTTGAGCAGATTCAAAATTAATTATTGCATTTTCTCTTGCTTGACCTTCTTATCAATCACATGACGAGAACCAAGCTCGTCACGCACCTCGTTGAGGGAAATATCCATCTCAGCCATAAGCACCAAGAGGTGATAGGCGACATCAGCGATTTCGTAAATGGTCTCTTTTTTATCGTTATTCATGGCACCAATCACAACTTCAGTACACTCTTCCCCCACTTTTTTGAGGATTTTCTCTTTCCCTTTTTCAAAGAGATAGGTGGTGTAAGACCCTTCAGGTAGGGTGGTTTTGCGCTCAGTGATGAGGGAAGAGAGTTGATCGAGAGAGAAGGGATCTCGCTCCGACAAAATCTCGTCAAAGAAGCAGGAGACAGCCCCGGTGTGACAGGCAGGACCCATAGGCTCCACCAAAATCAGGAGGGTATCGCCGTCGCAATCCCCGTGAATGGTGACCACTTTTTGACGATTTCCACTGGTCTCACCCTTGCGCCAAAGCTCCTTGCGAGACCGAGAATAAAAGCAGGTATACCCCTCTTTTTTGGTGATTTCTAAACTTTCTTGTGACATATATGCCATCATCAGCACTTCTTTGGTATAAAAATCCTGAACAATGGCAGGAATCAGCCCTTGATCGTTCCATTTTAGTTCCATGATACCGTCCTCATTTCAATGTTGTTTTGTTGTAAATAGACTTTCAGCTCTTCAATCGCTACGGTTTTATAGTGAAAAATCGAGGCAGCAAGCCCAGCATCCACAGCAGGTAGAGTAGAAAATAGTGTTTTGAAATCTTCCATCGAACCGGCTCCACCACTTGCTATGATAGGGACCGAGACTGCATGAGAAACCTGCTCTAACAGCTCTAAATCGAACCCATTTTTCACACCATCGGTGTCAATACTGTTGACAACAAGCTCTCCAGCCCCACGATCCACACCTTCTTTGATCCAAGAAATGGCATCCAAATCGGTAATCTCACGACCACCGAGCCGACAGACACGAAAGACACCGTCCACACGCTTGACATCCACCGAGAGAACCACACATTGACTGCCATATTTTTTGGCACCCTCGTCAATGAGATTAGGATTTTTTAGTGCCCCCGAGTTAACCGAAACCTTGTCAGCTCCACAGTGTAGCACCCGTTGAAAGTCGGAAAGTTCGTTGATTCCACCACCAACAGTGAGAGGAATGAAGATTTCTCTGGCTACTTTAGTGAGAATTTCGGTAAAAAGACCACGTTTTTCCACGCTCGCCGTGATATCGTAAAAAACCAATTCGTCTGCACCAGCCAGATTATAAAACCGTGCCAACTCCACAGGGTCCTCGACGTCCTTGACCCCTTCAAAGTTGACCCCTTTGACCACACGACCTTCACGCACGTCCAAACAGGGGATAATTCGTTTGGTAATCATAGGGCGAGCGCCTCCTCGAGCGAGATTTTTCCCTCGTAGAGCGCTTTTCCGATGATGGCGCCGTGGCAACCCATCTCTTTTAGGGTGACCAATTCCTCGAGGGAGGACACCCCACCCGAAGCGATCACTTGAAGGGATTTAATGTCGCACAATTTGCGATAGGCAGGTAAATTGCAACCAGAGAGCATCCCATCCTTGGAAATATCGGTATAAATAATGGTCTCTACACCTAAATCACTCATTTTAATGCAAAAATCAAAGGAAGAAGTGTCTGATTTGTTTAGCCAACCGTGTGTAGCGACCATCTCGTCCTTGGCATCCACACCAACGGCTATGGCAGAACCATATTTCTTCACCATTTCTCCGACAAATTCAGGATTTTCCAGCGCAACCGTCCCCAAAATGACACGATTGACCCCAAGTTCCAGATAGTCTGCAATTCGCTCTTCCGTGCGAATTCCTCCTCCGATTTGAAAGAACAATCCTTTCACCGAGAGCAGTCCTTGAATGGCAGATTGATTGAAGGGGGTGCCAGCTTTAGCGCCGTCAAGATCCACGATGTGGAGATTCTCTGCACCAGAATTCAGGAAATTCTCTGCCATGTCTTTTGGGTTTTCTGCGTAAATCGTAACTTTATCGTAATCTCCTTGGGATAATCGCACGATTTTGTTATCTTTTAGGTCGATGGCTGGAAAGAGTTTCATAGTCTGCCTCCTTTAGGTGTTGTTTCGTAAAACGCTTTTAGCATGTTGAGTCCAACCTCCCCCGACTTTTCAGGGTGAAATTGACATCCGTAGACCATTCCATGGTTCACCGTAGCTGTGATGGGAATTTCGTATTCCGAGGTGCTTGTGATGTGTTTTTTATCTGTTTTCGCATAGAAAGAGTGCACAAAATACACGAAATCACCGTTTTTGGTGTAGTTAAGTAGGGGACTCTCTTGGGTGATATCTAGTTTGTTCCATCCGATATGTGGAACTTTGAGCGAGGTAGTAAGCTCCTCTTTGATGGGACAAATTCCACCTGAAATAAGGCCTAAACCATCATATTCTCCGAATTCATAGCTTTTATCAAATAAAAGTTGCATTCCAAGGCAAATCCCAAGCAGAGGTTTTTTCTGTGCTTGCTCGATGACAATTTGATCCAGTCCATTTTGGGTGAGTTGGGAAATGGCATCTCGAAAGGCACCCACTCCAGGCAAAATAACGTGGCTCGCCGATTCAATTTGCGATTTTTCCCGAGTAATCACCCAAGGAAGTCCCATTTTATCTAAAGAAGCCGAAAGTGAGAACAAATTTCCCACACTATAATCAATTATTGCAATCATGATAGTAGCCCTTTCGTAGAGGGGATTTCCTCTGAGAATTGAGGATCAATCGAGATTGCAATTCGCAAGGCACGAGCCAGTGCTTTGAAAATTCCCTCGATAATATGGTGGGAATTTTCACCACGAATCTGTACAACATGGAGGGTAATTCCCCCTTCTCGTGCCAATGCCATCAGGAATTCTTTGCAGAGTTCTGTGTCGAAATCTCCAACTTTTTGGGATTTTAACGTGATATTTTCGGTAAGAAGTCCTCTTCCACTCAAATCGAGAGAGACCTCGATCAGTGCCTCATCCATAGGAATCACGAAAGTGCCATATCGACAAATTCCACGTTTATCCCCGAGACCTTGCACCAATGCTTGCCCCAAAGAGATCCCAATATCCTCCACGGTATGGTGAAAATCCACTTCGCTATCCCCATCACAAGTTAGCTTGAGATCCATGCGAGAATGAGAGGCAAACAGGGTGAGCATGTGGTGGAAAAAGCCACTATCAGTCGAAATTTCGCTCTTTCCAGTACCATCGAGTGTTAAACTAAGTGCGATGTCGGTTTCGTTGGTTTTTCTGTTAATTTCAGCTCTACGCATGGTTTTCCTCCAAAATTTGAGTCATTTTCTGCACAACCACCGCCATCTCTTCTTGAGTCCCGATGGTGATTCGCAGATATTGATTGATGGGTTCTTGATCAAAATGGCGCACCAAAATCTTGTGTTCCTTGAGTTTTTCAAAAAGAAAAGCCCCGTCTCGATCATGGTGTTTGGTGAAAATGAAGTTTGCACACGAGGGGAGGGTGTGAAAGCCTAATTTATCAAAAGAATCGATGAAATATCTTCTCGTTTTAACGACACTTTGGGTACAGTGTTGAAAATATCTGTCATTTTTAATGGATGCAACCCCCAAAGCCTGTGTCAAGGTGTTCACATTGTACGGATTGAAGGAAAATTTTACTAAATTTAAATCAGCAAGCAAACTGGGATGCGCCACGGCATAGCCAAGACGTCCACCAGCTAAATTTCTAGACTTAGAAAATGTACCACAGACAATCAGATTTTGGTAGGTTTCAGTGAGTTTCATGGCACTTTCTCCCCCGAAATGAACATAAGCCTCGTCGATAATTACGACATTTTTGGGGTTATGGACAAGGATCTCCTCAATTTGGGACAAAGTGAGCGCAATCCCTGTGGGTGCGTTGGGGTTAGCAATCACGATATGGTGGTCTTGGTTGAAATAGTGATCAGGGGAGATGGTGAGATCAGGGTTTAACGGAATTTTTTTGCCATCTATGTTGAATAAATCTGCATAAACAGGGTAAAAACCATAGGAAATGGAGGGGAAACACATCCCCTTGTCACTGTCGCAAAAAGCCATGTAGCAGAAGGCTAAAATCTCGTCAGATCCATTTGCAAAGATCACGCTCTCAGGAGAGATTTGATAATGTTCCGCAAAGGTATCTGTCAATAATTTGCAGTTGGTATCGCTGTATAAGTGCAAACTTTTAGCACTTTCAGACATAATTTCAGATACTTCAGGTGGGGGAGGGAAGGGGTTTTCGTTGGTATTTAACTTGATGTATTCCCCTTTTTTGGGTTGATGTCCTGGGGTATAGGGCTTCATGGTTTTCATGTGATTGGCAAGAAATTGGCTCATAAAGTCCTCCTATTCAAAACGATTTGACACGCTCTTTCCGTGTGCTTCCAGACCCTCTTCTTGTGCAAAACGCACCACATGCTCTGATGTGGTTTGGAGCGCCTCCTTGCTGTAGTGCAAAAAGGTGGATTTTTTTACAAAAGTATCCACAGAAAGTGCCGAGCTAAACTTCGCAGTCCCGTTGGTGGGGAGGGTGTGGTTGACCCCTGCGAAGTAGTCCCCTAAGGCTTCAGGGGTGTTGTGACCGAGGAAAATACTCCCGGCATTTTGCACGCTTGGGAGCAATTCCAAAGGATGCTCCACCATCAATTCAAGATGTTCCGGTGCAATTTCGTTGGAAATATCCAGACATTCTTGGATGGTTTTAGCCACTAAAATGTAAGAATTATCGTCGATAGATTGCCGACAAATATCACGTCGAGAGAGCTGCGAGAGTTGGGCTTCAAGCTCTTTTTGGACGTTGTTCGCTAAATCTTGGCTTGTTGTGACCAAAATACTGCTTGCAAGAGGGTCGTGCTCGGCTTGAGAGAGCAAATCACCGGCCACAATACGTGGATTAGCCGTGTGATCAGCGACGATCAGAATTTCCGAAGGACCGGCGATCATGTCAATATCCACTTCTCCGAAAACCTGTTTTTTAGCAGCAGCCACGAAGGCATTGCCGGGTCCTGTGATTTTGTAGACCTTCCCAACCGTTTCGGTGCCATAGGCAAGGGCAGCAACAGCAGAAGCTCCACCGATTTTATAAAAGGTATCGATCTCGAGTAAATGGGCGCAAGCAAGAATGCCGTCTGCAATGGTTCCGTCACTTTGTGGGGGAGAAACAAGGGTTATTTCCTTCACACCGGCTAATTTTGCAGGAATGACGTTCATTAACACGGTGGAGGGGTAGACTGCTTTGCCACCAGGGACATAGATCCCGACTTTTTCGATGGGAGTGACCTTCTGTCCGAGGATAATTCCCTCATCTTCCACAATGAAACCACGTTGAACCTGATTTTTATGGAAATTTTCGATATTTTTCATTGCTTTTTGGATGGTATCCAAAAATTCAGGGGAAATCCGTTTCATGGCAGCCGCCATTTCCTCTTTCGTGACAGACAGAGAATCCAACTTGATTTTATCGAATTTCTCGCCATAATGGAAGAGGGCAGCATCACCCTCAGCACGGACTTTCGAAATGATTTCTTTGGTGGTTTGTTGAATTTCTTCGGATATTTCTTGACTTCTTTTGAGGATTTCTTCGGTGCTTTTAATGATTTTTATCATGTTGAATTCTCCCAATAATATCGTCGATGAGTTCACGCTTAAACTGATAGCGACTCTTCGAGGCGATGACACGAGCGCTTAAATCGACAATGGGGGTATCCACCTTCAAATGGTTCTCTTTCAAGGTGCTACCGGTTTCTACGATGTCCACGATGACGTGGGATAGTCCAAGAATGGGGGCAAGCTCGATAGAGCCGTTGAGCTTAACAATTTCAATCTCACGATTGTTCTCAGCAAAGTATTTTTTCGTAATATTTGGGTATTTTGTCGCAACAGTGAGGGGGATATTGTGATCCTCTTGATACCCCACAGGGGAACAAATACAAAGTTGACAGCGACCGAATTCAAGGTCGAGAAGCTCGTAAATATCTGGTTCTGATTCTAACAGGGTGTCCTTTCCGACGATCCCCAAATCAGCCACCCCACGCTCGACGTAAACAGCCACATCCGAGGGTTTGATGAGGAAAAAACGCACCCCTTTTTCGGGATTTTCAAAGACCAATTTTCGGGTATTATCTTCAAATTCAGGGGCATCGTACCCCATAGTTTTGAACATTTGGTAGACCTTTTCGCCTAATCTACCTTTTGGTAAAGCAATATCTAACATAATTCACTCCTACTTGTTGATCTGGAATTGTTCGCCTTCATGATAGAGACGGTTGGATGTGGCGATGAGCTCCGAGATGGATCCACTCGACTCGGAAATGGTGGTGCGAGTGGGTTCCGATCCAATCGGAAAGAGGTTATGCATCGCCGAGAGGTAAATGGCAAAACCGAGGGCTGATTTCCCCTCTAACCCCATGGAATCGAGGAGCTTATCGTATCGACCACCGAGCAAGGCAGGGACGGCAAGTCCTGGAACATAACCGGCAAAAATGATTCCATTGTAATATTCTGTGCAAGAAATATGGGAAAAATCAAGAAAAACATGGCTTGGATTGATCATTTCCCCGATGTGCTCCATCACAAGGGCGAGCTCGTCGAGAGATTTCTGGTAAACAGGTTCAGGCAACAATTGTCGCAAAGTGGTCATAGACTGGTCAACCGTTGCATTTAAGGTGAGCAGTGCGTGGAGAATTCCACCATCCACAATTTGTTCTTGCTTGAAAAATGCTGATAAATCATGTAGATTTTTTTGCTTAATCAGGTTGAAAACCACACCTCGCTGCCCAGAAGTGAGGGATAGTTCTTGCATCACCGTTAAAATCAGTCCTGCATGAGAGAGGCAAAGACGAGAATCAGAACTCATGGTTTGCAGACTTTTACAAGCGAGGTTGACCACCTCGAGGAGTTGATAATCACTCAAATCCCCCATAAACTCCACCCCAAGTTGCGAGATCTCCTTGAATTGGTCATCTCCCTTGGGAATACGAAAAACACTCTCATGGTAGTAGATTTTACTATCCTCATCGGGGTTTTTCATGGCATTTTTGGCAACACTCATGGTAATATCCGGCTTAAGTGCCAATAATTTTCCATTAGGACCAGAAAAAGTGAGAATGCGACTATCGTTTAAAAACTGTTCCTTTTCCATATAAAAGGAATATTCTTCAAATTTATTAATTTTATAGCGTTTATAGCCAAATCTACTGTACATATCTTGCAGTAGCAGAGCAATCTGCTCTGTTTGTGGTAAAAAATCCAAGGTCATGGTGTCTCTCCTCTTGTTATTGTTTCAATGCTTGTAGGGAGGGGGTTTTCTATATTGTCATACCTAACTATCTTACTATATTTTGATGGATTCGTCAAGTAGTAGCAATGAGGGTAAGATCAACTATTTTGGAATATACAATCATGCACTAAGGGGTTAAAGTTTTGAAAGTGAAACATATATTCAATTTTGATAACTTTATTTAATATAAATTTCTGAAAAACGATATAAATTTAACTTCGGATTTTTAGCTTCCAAAAATTTAAACGAATTTTTATGAATTTTTATGCAATTATACAGTTGATATTTTCCTGTTCTTGAGGTAGAATAGAAAAATATAACGGGCGGAAAAGAATGAGATTTCAGAGCTTACCGCAAATCTAATCGTTATTCTATCACAAATGGCTCAGTGATAATCCCCATAAAAAATAAGAAGGAGTGTATGATGAAAAAGAAGACTTTATACCAACCCCAACTGGAACATGATGCCTGTGGCATTGGTGCTGTGGTCTCCATTGACGGCAAAAAAACCCACAAAATTCTCTCTGATGCCCTTGAAATCGTTGAGAAACTCGAACACCGTGCAGGGAAAGATTCCACCGGAGAAATCGGTGACGGTGTGGGCATTTTGGTCCAAATATCCCATAACTTTTTTAGCAAATTAACTCTGGGTTTTTCGCTAGGAGAGCAGGGGGATTACGGCGTCGGGATGATCTTTTTACCACAAAATCCCATCAAACGCAATCAATCTAAGAAATTACTCGAAATCATCGCCAAAAAAGAGGGCGTAGAATTTTTAGGATGGAGAAAGGTGCCGGTCTGCCCTGAAATTTTGGGTCAACGTGCCGTGGATTGCATGCCAGAAATGGAACAATGCTTTATCAAACGTCCCGAATCCACCCAAAAAGGACTTGAATTCGATCGAAAACTCTACATCATTCGCCGTGAATTTGAACACAGTTCAAGCGATACCTATATCGCAAGTCTATCTTCACGAACCTTGGTCTACAAGGGCATGTTCTTGGTGGGACAACTGCGCAAATTCTACAAAGACCTCCAAGATGAGCGCTATTGCACTGCCATTGCGATGGTTCACTCACGTTTTGCAACCAACACAAACCCCAGTTGGAACCGTGCTCACCCCAACCGTCTTATCCTACATAACGGAGAAATCAACACCATTCGAGGCAACGTCGCTCGTATGAACGCACGGGAAGAGACCATGTTCTCCAAGACATTGGGAGAGGATATCCAAAAGGCGCTCCCCGTGGTAAATCTTGACGGCTCCGACTCCTCGATGCTAGATAACGCCCTTGAATTTTTATACATGAGTGGGGTGGAACTTCCTCTCGCCCTCATGATGACCATTCCAGAACCATGGAAAAATGATCCCTATATCAGCCGTAGCAAAAAGGATTTTTACAACTATTATGCAACCATGATGGAACCCTGGGATGGTCCTGCAGCACTGCTCTTCTCGGACGGTGATATCATGGGTGCCGTCCTCGATCGGAATGGTTTGCGCCCCTCTCGGTACTATGTCACCACAGATAACCACCTCATTTTGTCCTCGGAAGTGGGTGTGCTTGAGATTGATCCCGAGAAAATCGTGGAAAAATCCCGTTTAGAACCTGGAAAAATGCTCCTCGTGGATACGGTGAATAAAAAAATCATCTCGGACGAGCAATGCAAAGAGCACTACTCCACCAAAAAACCTTACGGCGAGTGGCTTAGCCGTAACCTACTCAAATTAGACGACCTCGCAACCCCGAACGAGAAGGTCAAAACCCACGATCAAGTGCGTCGTGACCAACTCTATAAAACCTTTGGGTACAGCTATGAAGAGGTTAAAAATATCATCCTCCCCATGGCGATTAACGGGGTGGAACCCACTGCAGCCATGGGAATTGACGTCCCTTTAGCAGTGCTATCGGAAAAGCATCAACCCCTCTTCCGCTACTTTAAGCAGCTCTTCGCACAAGTGACCAACCCACCCATGGACTCCCTCCGTGAAGAGGTCATCACTGACACCACGGTTTATGTCGGATCCGACGGAAATCTCCTCGAGGAAACCCCTCAAAACTGCCGTGTTCTATCGGTCGCAAACCCAATTATCACAGGGATGGAGCTCCTCAAAATCAAATCTCTCAACGAAGATGGCTTCCGTGTTGCCACGGTCTCCCTTCGATATTACAAAAATACCTCCCTTGAATATGCTCTCGAGCAACTCTTTGTCAAGGTGGACAGAGCCTATCAAAAGGGCTGTAATATCATCATTTTATCCGACCGTGGGGTGGACGAAAACCACGTTGCTATCCCGTCTTTACTTGCAGTTTCGGGAGTGGAACAGCACCTCATTCGCACCAAAAAACGCACAGCAGTTTCGGTCATTTTAGAGAGTGGCGAGCCACGTGATGTCCACCAATTTGCGACACTCCTCGGTTACGGTGCTCGTGCCATCAACCCCTATCTTGCCCACGAATGTATCCAAGAGATGGTGGACAAGAAAATGCTCGACAAAGACCCATATACAGCGATCGCCCACTATAATAGCGCTGTCATCCACGGAATCGTCAAAATTTCGGCGAAAATGGGGATCTCAGCAGTCCAATCCTATCAATCGGCACAGGTTTTCGAGGCAGTGGGACTCTCCCAAAAAGTGGTGGACAAATACTTCACCAACACCGTCACCCGTGTCGAGGGTGTGGGTCTCGAAGAAATCGCAGAGGACGTGGAATTCCGTCATAACAAGGCATTCGATCCCATGAATCTCGGTATCGACACCACCGTAGATAGCTTGGGATACATGAAGTTGCGCTCGGGTGAGGACAAAGAGGATCACCTCTACAGTCCGGAAATCATCATCGCACTGCAACAGGCAACCAGAAATAAGGATTACGCACGATTTAAAGAGTATTCTTCCCTTGTGGACGACATTCATAAGCCACATACCCTCCGTGGACTCCTCGAATTTAAGAGTGGTGAGCCCATCCCACTCGACAAAGTGGAACCTGCGAGCGAAATCGTCAAAAAGTTTAAAACAGGG
>JAWXUK010000055.1:0-10655 GCA_044432785.1 Eubacteriales bacterium
AAATAGGCCCAACTCTGCCTAAAATATGAGAGGCATAAGATGTTTGATATTCTCTAACAGGCTGGGTATTAACATAAACACCAGGGAAAGATTCAGCACGTTCTTCTATTATTATTACAGTTTGACGAAATTAATCAATATTTCAGTATTTTGCAAACCATGTGCAAAGGGATTTTATACCGTTTTGACATCAATACACGCACCCTATATCGTAACGAAGGTGCTACAAAAGAATATAACGTCCCCAATAAAACCGAAAATTTCCCTTCGAAAGAATGGCTCGACCAAATCATACACCCAGACGACGTAGAGGAAACCATTGCATATGGGAATACACTCGTAAAAGGAGAAGAATGTTCATTCATGGTCCGTATGTTGGTCCCAAATGGCACATTCGAGTTCCATAAATTCACATTCAAACCGGTTCATCGCTCGGATGGTACGGTAAAAGAAATGATCGGTTGCACCAATAATATCCACAATTTCACCGAGGCGAAAAAAGAACTAGAAAATGTCAACCTATATTTCTCGGCATTTCAAGAGCTATCCGATGATATGCTATATCATGTGGATATCAAAACCAAAACAATGTATCGCACCAGCGAGCAAGCAAATTTACTCGGCGTGAATGCAGTCATGCCAAACTATCCAGAATCTCTCGCAACGAGTGGTGTCATTCACCCTGAAGATGTGAAAATATATCTCAGTTATGGAGAATCCTTGCTATCAGGTCGTGCATCACAGGCAGAAATACGCATGAAATTGCCAGAGGGGGGCTATGCCTATCGCAGGTTAAGTTGCACCCCAGTGCGAGATCGTGATGGCAATATCGTTAAAATGTTTGGTCGAGTGGTCAATGTGCAAAAGGTGCGAGAGCTAGAAGAGCAGGCAAATTACGATGCCCTTACGAATATCCTAAATAAACGAGCCGTATTCGAGATGGTGACAAAAGTGATCGCAGAATCAACGCCAAGCTCGAAACACGCACTGTTTTTCATGGATTTGGATGATTTCAAGTATGTTAATGATCATTTAGGACACGGATTTGGAGATTATTTGCTAAGTGAACTCGGAAAACGACTCTCGGAGAATATCCGACAAAATGACTTCGCAGGACGTGTGGGAGGGGATGAGTTTATCGTGTTCCTTCGTGATGTTCCCTCGGTTGAAATGCTCATGGGCAAAGCTAAAATGATGCTATCCACCATTAGCGAGGATTTTGTAGACGGAGATCTACGACACAATATTCACGGAAGTATAGGGGTATCCGTCTTCCCAGACCATGGCGTGAGCTACGAGGAACTCTATAATCACGCAGACCTTGCCCTCTATAGTTCCAAGCACAAAGGGAAAAATCTAGTCACACTCTACGAACCTAGCATGAACAAGACATAGCACCGAGAAGCAATAGATTACAATAGTGTACACATCAACATAAAAAAGGAGAAAATAAGATGAATTACAACACATATCTAAAAAATCACCCCAATAATGAAGGATATTTTGGTCCCTATGGAGGTGCGTTTTTGCCACCTGAACTCGAGGAGGCATTTGAAGAGATCACCACAGCATACAAAACAATCTGCTATTCCTCGAAGTTCATCAGCGAATTACGTCGCATTCGCAAGGAATTTCAAGGGCGCCCCACCCCAGTATACCATTGTGAGCGTCTGTCGAATAAGCTAGGCACCTGTCAAATCTATCTAAAACGTGAGGATTTGAACCATACAGGCGCTCATAAATTAAATCACTGCATGGGAGAAGGGTTGCTTGCGACCTTTTTAGGAAAAAAACGTCTCATTGCTGAAACAGGTGCAGGGCAACACGGTGTCGCACTTGCGACAGCTGCAGCATTTTTTGGGCTGGAATGCGAGATCCACATGGGCGAAGTGGACATTGCAAAGCAACAACCCAATGTGCAACGGATGAAAATCTTAGGTGCCAAGGTGGTGCCAGTGTCCCACGGACTGAAAACCTTGAAAGAGGCAGTGGACTCTGCCTTTGAATCCTATGCGAAAAACTATAAAGACTCGATTTATTGCATCGGCTCGGTGGTGGGGCCACACCCCTTCCCATTGATGGTGCGTGACTTTCAAGCTTGCATTGGGATTGAGGCCCGTGAACAATTTTTAGAGATGACCGGTATGATGCCAGATATCGTGACAGCTTGCGTTGGTGGTGGTAGCAATGCGATGGGTATGTTCTCGGGCTTTTTGGACGAGGATGTCACCATTGTAGGGGTGGAACCTATGGGAAAAGGCACCACATTAGGAGATCACGCAGCCAGTATGACCTACGGAGAAGAGGGGGTCATGCACGGCTTTAATTCTGTCATGCTAAAAGACAAGGCAGGGGAACCAGCACCAGTATATTCCATTGCAAGTGGCTTAGATTATCCTTCTGTGGGTCCAGAACACGCATATTTGAAGGATTTGGGTCGGGTGCAGTACGAGTCTGCCCTTGATGATGAAGCGATGGAGGCATTTTTCCTACTCTCTCGCTACGAAGGGATCATTCCCGCAATCGAGAGCTCGCACGCACTGGCATACGCTATCCGAAAAGCACGAGAGGGCAGCGTAGGGTCTGTTTTGGTGTCCCTTAGTGGTCGAGGAGACAAGGATCTGGAATATGTCATCGAACATTATGGCACAGGGGAGCAATTCGTACTGTAACATGGATTTTGATAGAAACACAGCAGAGAAATCTGCTGTGTTTTTTTACGAGAAATGATTGAGTCTCAATCCTTTTTCGCATTTTAGCAAGACTAGGAATCCATATAGGGTGAAAATCTGAAGCCATTGAAACACTCGATATGTGCAGATTCTACAATGTTCACTAAAATTCCTTGAAATGATAGACAAACTAGGTGAAAGATGATATAATAGACAGACACAAAAATATGCGAGGAGATTAACTGATATGGACTGGTTAGAACGTTGCGACGTCATCTTAGACCAACATCAACTGCCATGTTTTTTGGCAGATGTTGCAACAAGGAGAATATTCTATGCAAATGGAAAACTCGCAAAAATGTTCGGAGGGAAGGAAAACCTCTTAGGTAAAATTTATCAGGAAGCCATCACCGATGATAATGCTACCGTAACAAGTTGCACACTTCCCAACTGGGACGTGATAGACTTTTATGAAATGGAAATTTACAATAATGTCGTAGGACATGGTTTCCGAGTCAATCTAACCATCATAAAAGAGTTACAGCCTGCCGTCATCTTTTGCTCCCTCGCACCTGTTGGCACGAAAAAAAGGGACGAATTTTCGTTCGAGCAAACAATTACCCAGTGTATCACTGCGCTACAGGGCGATGTAGAGCAAAAGACAAACGATTTGCTCGAAATACTTGGAAAATACTACGAAGCAGAGAAAACCTATCTGTACATGCTTGATACAGCAAAGGAAGAAATTTCTTGTGAAAATTCCTGGAAAGTAAACCCAGATGTTACGATTACGCCAGCACTCAGTCAAAAAATAGATGTTAAAATTTTGACAGACTGGTTAGCAATGCGAAATGAAGTAAACATTGTAGAGGCGGCAAGAGGGCATCTCGATGTCGATGAAAAGACTTTGTCGGGTCAGGTACTAAATGCGTTCGAGATAGATGATGTTGTGGTCTCAGTGGTAGAGGATAAAAAGCGTGACCCTTTAGCACTGATTGCAGTCACCAATCGCAAACGAAAATCAGCAGATCTACGTTTGCTTCAAAGTGTTTCTCGTTTTATTGAGCCAGATGTCACCCAAAGCGAAGAGGAACATTCTATCGAATTGATGAATGATAGAGATATTCTAACAGGATTTTATAATCGGACCACTTATGCTCGTAAAGTTGAAGAGTTGCAAGCAAACCCACCAAAATCCATCGGAGTTTTTCTTGCCAACGTCAATGGTTTGCGAAAAATAAATGCAGAATATGGCTATGCCAAAGGGGATAGCTTTATTAAAAAAGCTGCCGAAATCATTAAAGAATATTTCAAAACAACCATTTACAGAATCGCAGGAGACGAATTTGTCGCTTTCTTCCCAGATGTTGAGAAAGAGAAATTTGAAAATACCGTTCTCGCCTTGCGTGAGAAATTGAAGCAAGATGATAGCCATCTATTTGCACTCGGTCATGCGTGGGGAAATGGTCGCTTTGATTGTGGTAAACTCATCCGTGAATCGGATACCATGATGTATATCAACAAGCAAGAATATTATCACACCTCCAACCGTAGATATGATGAAATTTCAGACAGTACGTTGAGTGATTTGCTCTCGTTTTTAGATGATAAAGAATTTATGGTATATCTACAACCTCAAGTAAGATTAAAGGATAGTTCCCTTTACGGAGCCGAAGCTTTAATCAGAAGATTTGATAAGAAAAATAATAAAATGGTATTCCCTGACCAATTCATACCACTATATGAACAAAAATCAGTCATTCGACACGTGGATTTATTTGTGGTGGAGGAAGTTTGTCAATTATTAGCCGCATGGACAAAGCACGGAAAAGAGATTCCAATTTCTGTAAACCTAAGCCGTGTCACCCTTCAAGAATACGGAATTGTTGAGACAATCGTTGAAATCTGCGATAAATATGCAGTCCCACATGAACTATTAGTCATCGAGGTGACCGAACGTGTGGGTCTGATTGAAAATAACGTGGCATCTGCACTTATTTCTGCATTCAAAGTACATGGATTCAATATTTCACTGGATGATTTTGGCTGCGCTTATTCAAATATCGTCACACTTGCTCAAATACAAGTGGACGAAGTAAAGATTGATAAAAGTTTGGTGGATAATTTAACCACAAATAAACAAAATCATATCCTCGTTAAGAATGTGCTTACCATGTGCAACGAATTGGATGACACCTCTACCTTGGCAGAGGGCATCGAGGATGAACATCAGGCAAAAATGCTACACGAATTAGGTTGTCACTTGGGACAAGGTTATTTCTATTCTCGTCCCATCCCTGTAAGCGAATTTGAGGAAAAATACATTTAGGGAAAGGATAGACCCATGAAAAATAGAAGAAATAAGATTTTTCTGGTTATCGTTATGGCTTCGGTCGGTATATTCATTACCTTATCACTCCGAATAACGGCATTGATGGAAGAACAAACGATTGTGGTGAAAAATCTATCCCAAGTGGAATATTTAAGTTCTAGTACTCAGCGAGCTGCTAAAAATGTCAATTCAGGCTTCAAAGATAACAAGGTGATCCACTATATTAGGGAAGAAACCTATAAAATACTCGATTCTGATAGCGCTGAAGCGTTATATCTACTTGAACAGGAAGAAATCAAAGAAAATGCAGAACTCATCCTGACAGAGTTAGAGATCTTGCTAGCTCTATTCGAGTTACCAGAAGATGACCCCGAAGCATCTCACGACATTGTAGCCATAGTGTTAGCCAGTGATAACCATTTTAATAGTATGACGAATTTATCTATTTTGATCACAGCAGAATCCGATTTGCTTGGAAAACAAATAGAAGAATTGCAAATGTATAGCTACATGACGCTCTTTTTTCTCGGTTTGCTGTTTGGTGTGGTTTTAATTGCGAGTGCAATCGAATTACAAACCAGCAAAAAACTTACCTCCTTAGCAAATATAGATGCAGCGACGGGATTATTCAATCGCTCGCAATGTCAGGAAGTTTTGAAAGATACAGCTCCGACGGGAGAGGTGAAACAGACTGCCGTCGTCGTGATTGATCTAAACGATCTAAAAGTGACAAACGACCATCAGGGACATAAAATCGGGGATGAGTTGATCTCTTCCTTTGCGCATATTTTGACCGAAGCTGCAACTCTACATGAAGAACTGCCGTTTTTAGGCAGATATGGTGGGGATGAGTTTGTCGTCTACTACAGTGATATAGAAAAAGTGGAAGAAATAGAAGCATTTATAGATAAATTAAGTCTACTTGCCCGAGAATTCAACGAAATAGAGAACCGAAGATTCGATATTTCCTATGCAATCGGCTATGCCGTCGATCATGACGGGCTACCAGCACGGAAACTCTTTGAAAAGGCTGATGAAATCATGTATGAGAATAAAAAGCTAATGAAACGACGGAAAGAAGATAAAAACTAAAATTAAGGTAGAAAGGTGAAAAATTATGAGTGAAAACAAAAATAACCAAACCACAACAGTAAAAAAAGAGGACGCAGCTTCTATAAAAGAGGCAGAAAAAAGAAATAAAATACTACTTGGAATCGGAGTTTGTGCCATCATCGTTGTGGTTGCCTTAGGACTTCAATTAAACAAACAACAAGCAATTGCAGAGCAAAGTTATATTGGGGGCAACATGATTCGTATGGCAAATCAGAATGGTGATGCTGAAAACGACATCTATGTGGTCAACCCATGGAGAAATGCAAGTGCAGTGGATATGGTCATGTTTCGTGCGTTGCTTCAAACAGATAGTGCCTTCACTGAAATAAAACCAGAATTAGTACAAAAATACGAAATTTCAGAGGATGGACTTACCTATATTCTCACCATGAGCGAGAATCAATTTTGGTCTGATGGCGAACCTATCACAGTGGACGATGTATTGTTTAGTTTTGATGCTTTTTTGAGATGTACCAATGTGAACTCTAGTATTTTAACCAGCTTAAGCCGAATTGTTGGAGCGAAAGAATATATCGCGGGAGAAGCCGATACCATTGCCGGTATTTCTTCCGAGGGAAATGTAATTACAATCCAACTATCTGCACCTCATAGTAACTTTGCGTTGCTATTAACCCAGTTTGTCCCACTTCCAAAACATATTTTACAAGATGAAGATTATGCTACATTGACCACGGAACATGAGTTTTACATCAATACCAACACGGTTTGCAGTGGCATGTATTACCCTGCATCCATCGATGAGAATAACAACCTAGTGTTAGAAAGAAATCCTCACTACACAGGTGAAATCAGCGATATTGAAACGATTTTAGTTTGTTGGGACTATGAAAACTTGGAAATTGACTATTATCCAACCTCTAATCCCAACGAAATCATCAGCAATCGTTCTATGAAAGGTTTTGTGGAACACCCCGTCGAAGTTTATTTTTATCGCTACTTTATCTTTAATATGGCAGGTGGAGACGAGGGTGAGCCAAATGTCGCAATGCAAGATCAAAAAGTGCGTCAAGCCATTTACCATGCCATTGATACTGAGCTGTTAATGGAAGAGATCTATTTCAACAAAACTACAGCGGTCTATGGTGGGTCCATCGAACTATCCGAGAAACTATATTCCTATGACCCAGAGAAAGCCAAACAACTGTTGGAAGAAGCAGAGTACGACTTTGATCGTACCTTCACCATTGCGTATTATTCAGGGGATAGCAATACTGCTATTATGTTGGAAAAAATTGCAGAGCAGTTAAGCGAGATTGGCTTGACAGTGGAGTTACTACAAGCCACTGCCAGCGAACTTTATGCAACACCAACCTATGATATGCTACTTAAAAACCTATCTGCATTAAATACGGAAGATTGGTACAATGAATACCTCTCTACCAATGCAAACTTGAGTCAATTATTGGGAAGAGATGGGATTTTTGATGATCTGATTTTCAACTTAACATCCACAAACGACCAAGATAAATATCTTGGATATATGCAAGATTTGGTGGATTTAGAGCAAGAATTGCTCTTCAAATTGCCTTTGTTCCTGCTTAGCGATGCTGTGTTTATCAACAGTAACCGTTTATCCGTCCCTAGTGATATGGTCTTTGGTAACACTCGTTACCGTTCTGATATTCGCATGGACGAATGGTATATCTTAAAAGCATAATAGCCACAAAAAAACTCCGAACATGCACACCAATGGTGTCATGTTCGGAGTTTTTCTGATATAGCAACAGTAATCTAGGAGCGAATGGACTATCAAGAGGTCAGAGAAGAGACTAAATGGTCAATAATTTTCCGTCATTCTTCAAAATTTCAGTCAAGGGAGCACCCATGTAGCGAACGTCAATGTTCAATGCTTCTAGTTCTTGCACCACGCCCAATTCACTAGCACAGGCAAGACAAGCCGAAATTTTAACCCCAGTTTCCTTTGCCTTCTTGATATTCTTTTGAATGGTTTTATCTGTTGCGACAAGCTTGGTACTTGCTCCCCAGATAATGATCTCAACTTCTTCCCACCAACCTTTCTTTTTACCGTTGATAGCGTACATTAGCACCATAAGACGTGCTGTATCAGGGTTATCGTTGACCCATAAAATGGTTAATTTATCCATATTTCCTCCTAATTAAAAATATTTGTGAAATCTGCTCGGTAGATATCACCAGTTTTCGCTATATCTAACCCTTTTCTGGATTGAAAAACAGCTTACCATGAGTAAGTAAGCTGTTTTAGATCATTTAATATACATTTCTTCAAAGTCGGCCACAGGCATAGGGCGAGAATAAAAATATCCCTGTCCTAGGTGACAGCCTAATTCTTGTAGCAGAGAAGATTGCTCTTTATCCTCGATCCCTTCTGCTAAGGTAGACATTCCTTCTAATTCCTCGCACATGGATAGCACATTTTTCACGAGAATATGGTTTTTTCGATTGGTAGTGAGGTTATCAACCAAACTTTTATCCAATTTCACCTCATCAACCTCGATTTGTGCCAGGGTTACAATATTGGAATAGGCGCAGCCAAAATCGTCAAGAGAAATGGTGAAGCCATTGTCGATGAAGTCTGTGACGAGGGCAGAGGGCACATCATTTTCAATTAAACCGACACGTTCTGTCACCTCGATCACCACAAGGGAGTGAGGGACATCATATTTATCGCATAGTTTCACGATGGAATCTACGATGCCAAATTCTTGTAGGGTTACACGGCTTAAATTAACAGAAATAGGAAGTGGTTTGTGCTCTTTAGACCACTTTGCTAACAGTTGACACACAGTTTCTACCACAAATAAGTCCACATGACGTATCACGCTCGCTTGTTCATACATAGAGATAAATTGGTCAGGGAATACCATTTTTTTGTTGGTTTTATCAAATCTGCGAATCAGTGCTTCAGCGCCATGGAGCGAGCCATTTTCTAAGCGAACTTGAGGTTGCAGATAAATCATGAATTCATCATCTGCCAAAAAGCGAAGTAAATCACGCAGAATCACAGAACTAACAGATTCGAGAGTGCGTAGACCTGTGGCATAATACTCTTGCTTGTTGATATACATCACGCCATCGGCTTCTCGCAGCAGGTTGCCGTAGTCCACTTTGCCCTCTCCCCAGCAACTTCCCATAGAAAAGTCATAATTTTTCCCTTCACGGAGTTTGCGTTGTAGGGTTGCTACTTTGTATTCAAACTCTTCTTTATCAACATCATAGGCAAGTCCAATAAACTCATCTCCAGAGACACGGAAAATATCATATCCAAAGTGAGATTTCACGGTGAGCCCAGATTTTTTGATATGTTCGTCTCCAGCTTGGTTGCCTAGATTATTATTAATGTTCTTTAAACCATTGATATTGATAGAGATGACCCCTAGTTTTTGAGGTGGCGTATCCCTTAACTCTGTCATTTTTTTATCATAGGCAAAACGATTATATAAACCAGTAAGGATATCTCGATTTTCAACACGGAATAATTGATCACTTCCTGCTTTTTTCGATATATCTTGCGCTACAAAACGAGAAATAGCATTTAAAAGTCGGCGATCGAGAAATTTACTATAGTCGATTCTGTTACTAATACCCACCAATCCGATGATTTTGTGATCAGAATCCTCTACAGTGCATAGGGTAACATTCTTCATTTTGAATGTATCCATAATTTTTGCGATGGTGGTATTATGGTCGAAATCAGGTGCCTCTTTGTTTGCAGTGACAACACCAGCAACACTCTCTTGCTCTAGCCAGTGCATTAAAAAGGTGCAATCCATTTTTGTGCCAATTTCTTTGGTGATATTAAATTGTGGGTCTAAGCACCATTGTGAGACGCAGTTGATGGTGTTATCTGTAAAATTAAAACGATACACATAGGCACGTTCAGATTCGTAAAATTGACAGAGCAATTCCATGAAAGAAATCAGCAAGGTATCATCGGGTTGCTGATAGATTTCCATACAACGTGTCATAGCTTCTTCGAAAGTGGAATTTGCTTGCAAATCGTCATCAGCAGGTATATTTTCACAAAAAACAGTGTTTGAATCTCGATCTAACACGGCACGAAGGAAAAAACGTTGATTCAAACGAGTGTTATAGGCATCGGTCTCATAATAGTCTTGTTTTTCCCAGTCTGGAAATGGTGTTTCAACGTGATTTTCTACCAAAGGAATATAGTCATAAAAATTATTTCCAATAATCTCTCGGCTTACATTGAAAACTCTGAAAAATTCATCATTTGCATAAAGACACTCGAAGGTGTTTCTATCTGTGATATAACATGCGCTTTTTTTATCACCATGATAAATCTGCCACATTTTCTGTTTATCCATTTTTGTACCTCTTTCGACATATTTCCATTCTTCAGTATATCATAGTTCACAGGTTCTGTCTATGATATTTTTAAAATAGTTAGAAAATAGCTGTAGGTATATAATACATCTTGGACACTCGCTCAGAAAAGAGTGGAAGAAACTCCAAAAATCGGTTATAGTTAAGTTACCACACAAAACTGCCGAGAGGAGCTTCTTCCATGACCAGTA
>JAWXUK010000056.1:0-10565 GCA_044432785.1 Eubacteriales bacterium
CGACCCCATCCACCATCTCCCCAAAATTGTCCTGCTAGAAGATGAACAGGAGACGCACTCATGACAGATTGGAAAACCTACAAATTAAGGAGAGTTACACAATTATTCACAGATAAAATAGATGATACTAACTTGAAATATGTTGGGCTAGAAAATGTAGAGGCACAAACAGGAAAACACATTGAAACCGCAAAAGTAGAGATAGAAAGTGTTGCTTTATCCTTTCAACAGGGTGATGTTCTTTTCGGGAAACTTCGTCCCTACCTCGCAAAATGTTTTATTCCTACTTTCAATGGCATTTGTTCATCTGAATTTTTAGTCTTGCGTGGTGAAAAAGTGCTAAATCTGTTCTTGCAATATTTTTTGCTATCACCTGAAAGCATTGACAGAATCAATTCCTCGACTTATGGTGCAAAAATGCCAAGAGCGAACTGGGATTTTATTGGCAATATGGAAATCACCCTCCCTCCCCTCTCAACCCAACAAAAAATCACCACCTACCTCGACCAAAAAACCGCCACCATCGACACCCTCATCTCCGACAAAGAATCCCTCCTCACCCTCCTAGCCGAAGAACGTCAAGCCATCATCAGCGAAGCCGTCACCAAAGGACTAGACCGCACTGCAGAGATGAAAGATTCTGGGGTGGAATGGATTGGGGAGATACCTGTGGGGTGGGAGGTTGAAAAATTCAAACACAACTTCTCAACAAGAACAGGTATTTCAATCACAAAAGCAGAATTTGTAAAACAAGGAATTCCGTGCCTTAACTACGGTGATATTCATTCACGATATAAATTTGACCTAGATATTGAGAGGGATGTTTTGAAAAAAGCTCCAAGCAATTTATTAGAATCAAAAAAATCTTCCTTGTTAGCTGAAGATGATTTTGTTTTTTGCGATACTTCTGAGGATCTAGATGGGTGTGGAAATTGTTTATATGTTAAAAATACTGCAAATATGGATGTGTTTGGGGGATCTCACACCACTATAGCAAGACCGATAAATGAATTTTCGTCACGATATGTAGCCTATCAATTCTCTACTGCTTATTGGAGAAGACAAGTGAGAAATTCTGTGAGTGGTGTGAAAGTATTTAGCATTACTCAAGCAATACTTAACTCAACTGGAATTATTTTCCCTCCCCTCGAAACCCAACACCAAATCGTCCAATACCTCGACGAAAAAACAAGCAAAATCGACCAAATTGTCCTCGATACCAAAGAACAAATCAAACTACTCAAAGAATACCGCCAATCGCTGATAAGCGAGGTGGTGACAGGAAAGGTGGAAATCTAATGGCTATCGCTACCCGAGAAATAGACTTCGAGAACACCATCGAAGCACACCTCCTCTCCACAGGGTACACCAAGGGGGATCCCCACGATTTTGACCGCTCTGCAGGTCTTGACACAGCGAAACTCTTCCAATTTCTCAAGGATAGTCAACCAAACGAGTGGGCGAAGCTCGCCCAAAAGCATGGGAGCCAAGTAGAGGAGAACTTCCTCAAACGTCTCACCAAAGAGATGGATACCCGTGGTGTGTTGCACTTGCTCCGTCATGGTGTGGTGGATGCCCCTGCCAAGTTTGCGCTGTGTTATTTCCCACCAGCAAGCAAAATGAATCAAACTGTGGTCGAATTATACGCAAAAAACATCCTCTCCATCACAAGACAGGTTCGATATAGCCAGAAAAATCAAAATTCTATAGATGTTGTCCTCTTTGTCAACGGCATCCCCTTTGCCACGCTCGAACTAAAAAACCAGATGACAGGGCAAACCGTCCTCGATGCCATCGAGCAATATAAAAACGATCGTGACCATCGTGAGGTGCTGTTAGGCTTTAACAGACGGTGCTTGGTGCATTTCGCTGTGGATACCGACGAAGTGTGGATGACAACAGAACTAAAAGGGAAAGATACTTATTTCCTCCCCTTTAACAAAGGCAACAATGGTGGAAAAGGCAATCCCGTCAATCCTGATGGCGGTTGCCGTACCTCGTATTTGTGGGAAATTGTCCTGCAAAAAGACAGTGTGCTAGACATTATCCAACGATTTATCCACCTAGATCAAGATAAACGGCATGGTGGGAAGTCCAAACGACTGATTTTCCCTCGTTATCACCAACTTGATGTGGTGCGTCTGCTCATTAAGGATGTCAAAGAGCATGGCACAGGGAAAAACTATCTCATTCAGCACAGCGCAGGTTCTGGAAAGTCGAATTCCATTGCGTGGCTTGCGCATCACCTCTCGAATCTGCATGATAAAGACGATAAAGTTATTTTTAACAGCACCATCGTGGTCACAGACCGTCAGGTGCTAGACAAGCAATTGCAAGACACCATCTATCAATTTGAACACGTCGACGGAGTGGTCACAAAGGTGGATCAGCACTCCACCCAGCTTGCAGATGCCCTCAACAAAGGGCGAAAGATCATCATTACCACCTTGCAAAAATTCCCCTTCATTCTCCAAAATGTCAATGATCTCTCTGGCAAACGATTTGCCGTGATTGTGGATGAGGCACACTCTTCCCAGACAGGGGAATCCAGTCGCAAGCTAAAAGCTGTGTTGGGCGACACCCAAAACGAGGAAGAACAACTGCGAAAAATCGCCCTCGAAGAAGCGCAGGAAGAAACCAATCGAGCCGATTACGAGGACGAACTCGCCAAAGAAATGGCGACCCACGGCAAACTATCGAACCTCTCATTCTTCGGGTTCACCGCCACTCCCAAACCCAAAACCCTCGAAATGTTTGGGGTGCTAGACCAAGGGGGAATCCCTCGTGCGTTCCACGTCTATTCCATGAAACAGGCAATCGAGGAGAACTTCATCCACGATGTGCTAAAGCACTATGTCACCTATGAGGTGTACTTTAAGATTGGGAAAACCATCGCTGAGGACCCTCGCTATGAAAAATCCAAAGCCAATAAGGCACTGGGAAAGTTCGTCAGCCTCCATCCATACCACCTAGCACAAAAAACGCAAATCATTGTCGAGCATTTCCGCACCGTCACTCAAACGAAAATTGGTGGGAGAGGAAAAGCAATGGTGGTGACCGGTTCTCGACTTCACGCAGTGCGATATTACAACGCCTTCAAAAGCTATATCAAGAAAATGGGATACGAAAACGAGCTTGGTATCTTGATTGCATTCTCTGGCATGGTGGATGATGAAGGAAATCTGTATACCGAAGCTGGCATGAACAAAATTTCAGAAAAGGAACTGCCAGATAAATTCTCAACCGATGACTATCAGGTGTTGCTAGTTGCCGATAAATACCAGACAGGGTTTGATGAACCATTGCTCCATACCATGTTCGTGGACAAACCGTTGTCAGGGGTGAAAGCGGTTCAGACCCTCTCTCGTGTCAATCGCACTTGCAACGGAAAAATTGATACCATGATATTGGATTTTGTCAACAGCGCCGAGGAGATCCGTGAAGCCTTCGAGCCATTTTATACCCAAACGAGCATCGAAGAAACCACCGATTGCAATTTGGTGTACGACCTTAAAACAAAACTCGAAGAATACCGCGTCACCCGTGAAAGCGAGATAGAAGCCTTTGCGAAGGTCTATTTCAAACCAACCAAAAAGCAGGGTTATATGGATTTCTCAACCTTGAACAAGCACGTCGATCCAGCCATCGACCGATACAAAGGGTTGGAAGATCACGAGAAGGGAGAATTTGCAAGTTCACTTGTGAAGTTCATTCGGATGTACGCATTTTTAAGCAACATCGTCAAATTAGACGATGGAGATATGCACAAATTCTTTGCTTATGCGAAATTTATGGCGAATAAGCTACCAAAAGGCATACAATCTCCCCAACTATACCTCGACGATGAGGTTTCTCTCCAGTTCTATCGTCAACAAAAGATATTCGAGGGATCCATCGAGCTAGAGGGTGATGTGGCACTGAAAAATAAGGTACACGCAGGAACGCCCAAGCCAGAGGAGGAAGAATCCTTTTTATCTGTTCTACTCGAAAAGTTAAACGATAGGTTTGGAACAGCATTCACCGAAGAAGATATGCTCGTGGTGCAACAACTGTTCCTCGATATGACCAACAATGACGATTTGCGAGCGAAAGCGAAAAGCAATTCGGAGGAGCGCTTTCACCACCCTTGCGACCAGCTCTTCTTAGACATTGTAATAGACCGTATGTCACAAAACAGCGACTTCTTCGGTCGTATTTTGGATGATAGTTCTTTTTCCGAAATGGTCAAAGAGATCCTCTTTTCATCGGTGTACCAATGGTTTAAGAAAAATCCAGAGAACCCAAACTAGGACATAAAACTTCATATTATGACTAATTTTATCTGCACCGATTGAGGAAAAACGCCTTCGTCAAAATGCCGAACATTCATTCTGTAGAACCTTTGTTCCAATTAGCGCCGAGCATCTCACCTCCGATTTTGTTTCAATCCCAATTCCAAACCCCTTGAAATCCCTCACTTTTCAGACCATGCTACATCAAAAAGGCGGTCAAAAAGTGAGGGATATTTTTTTGGATAGACTCACAATTGACTTTATGTTCGATAAGATTTATACTATAAATAGAACAAAAGTTCAGTCAAGATAATTCAAGAGCGACCAAAACTCCTACGATTTCCCTTCGTATCACAAGGGCATTCCGTCGGTCGCTCACGAACTCGCTTGTAAAACATCCCAGCAAAGCAAAAACGTGATAGAATGTGAAGCGGATAAATTAGCCGCCGCACTTTTAATGCCTTACGGTCGCATAAAACTTGCCTATACCAGATGGAAGGGCAGGCTTGACCAGCGGGCAGCCATTGATTAACTAGCAACCACTTTTAGTGTTTCCCCTCGTGCGATGAAAAATCGTTTAAGAGAGTTGGGTTTTATCGAAAATAAACCTGACAAAGAGGAGAAACGGCAAGTGATTTGCCCCTTTTGCGAGGCTCATTTACTTGAAATAACCAGTGGAAGCGAGCCATTTTCGTCCAACGTTCTCGGCATGGAACTTGAGTTACCATGCCCCCGTTGTACCAAAACAGTGCATTTGTCGTTGGTCAATGCGAATTAAATATCGACTACGATTAGTCTAATGTCAATCCGGCAGTACACCGCTTTAGAAAGGGATCCCTTGATACCCGTGTTACTGGAACGGTCTGGGCGTGACAAGTAGCTTTGAGCTTACTTTGTCACGCCCTTTTTTCTTGCCCAATTTAATATGATAACCCTCATGCTTTTGTCTCAAAGCTACAAGAATTTGTAACTTTGAGGTAAGAGCATGATTTTTTTATACATAGAAATGCCCCGTTGTCGCTCTCCGACTTTATTTATTTTGGAACCATTCAAAATTTATAAATTCGGAGGATAACAAAAATGTTTCAAAGCGAACAACAATACAAGCTACACGTCAACAAAACCGAAAAAGGCATCCAATATACGGTGTCATTTCATGACGGCACAGCAGACCGTTTGGTTGAAGTATCAAAAGAGGTTGCAAAATCCATGTTTTCGGATATGGTCAAAATCGAACGGAATCTGCAACGCTGGGATGAACGTCACATCGACCATTTTGTGGGAGATGCCCCCATTGGAAAAATTCGGGATAAATCTGCTCCGCTAGACCAGCAGATGATCAACAAGGAATTGATGGAACACTTGGATAAAAGTTGTGATGAACTTCCTGCTGTTCAAAAAAGACGGCTTAAGATGTACTTTTATGAGCAACGAACTCTGGAAGAAATCGCAGAGCTAGAGGGGTGTTCCCCTCGTGCTGTCAAGTACAGCATCGACCTCGCCAAAGCCACTCTGAAAAAAAATATAAAAAACTTTTGAAATTAGACTTCAAAAATGGCTTCTGAGTGTGGGTAATATATGAGGGGGTAAATAACGAACCACCTCTCAGCCGAGCAATCGGTGTGAACCTTGACAACTGAATATCCGATTTCATTTGATACGTTAGCGACTACGCTCCCTGTGAAGGAGAACAGCGACTTAGGAAGTCAGCGCCATGACTGCCGTTCGGCACGAGCGATCAAAAGCAGACTCACCGTTAGTATCGGTAACCAACAGGTCAGACTTGAAAACTTGACCTGTCATCGAGAAACCATGAGTTCGCACTCTGATTGACCTTAAAACAACTATTGGTAAGTTGTTCGCAAAGACCGTAGAAGCCGATAATGATACTTCTGCCCAGCCACAGACTCAAACAATGGGGGCAGCCCGGTGAGAACCACGGGGAGGTGAGATGCCTATGAGGGATACCAAATCCCGTCAATGAAATCGCCCAAAGCACTTGGGAACTAGTGGTGAATAAAGTGCAACACAGTCCTATCAGCAGGAAAACTGCGAGATAGACTGACAAGACTTCTAAACTAAAGTTAGAAGCCATGAGGACAAGTGCAAATTTGTCCTTATGTTTGTGACTTTAGAAAGAGAAAGGAAGAAAATGATGAAGAAAATACCTAGTAATTACTATAGCGACCTGTTAATCCTAAAAAATCTCTTACAAACAAGCCATATCACCCCCAAAATCGCAAATACCATTGCCGAACAGCTTGCCGAGGAATACGGTGAGCAAGTTATCTACCTTTGGTAGAAATTCCAAAAAACAGCAAAAATATTTGTGCAATAGTAGTATCGACTGTGAACTCTCATTGTGATATGATGTCATACTAAGGAAAGGAGCGAAAACCATGATAAATACAGAAAAAGAAATCATCGCAATCAAAGCAACTATCCCGACAGAGCAGCGAACCCTTCGTGTTGCCGCCTACGCTCGTGTGAGCAGTGGATCCGAGGAACAACTAAGCTCATTTGAAAACCAAATGAACTATTATACAAAGCTCATCGAGGAAAAACAAAACTGGATCATGGTTGGCTTATATTCTGACGAGGGAATTTCGGGTGTTTCCACCCGAAAACGTGCAGGTTTTCTCAGACTGATGGAACACTGCCGTGACGGGAAAATCGACCACATCATCACCAAATCGGTGTCCCGATTCGCTCGGAACACTCTCGATAGCCTCGAAACTCTCCGTGAACTCAAAAAATTAGGGGTGAGCGTCCACTTTGAAAAGGAGGGCATCGATACCTCGAAACTCTCCAGCGAAACCCTTATCACTCTGTACTCCAATTTCGCTCAAGCAGAATCCGAGAATATCTCGAAAAACTGCAAAAAAGGGGTGCGAATGAGGATGCAGAATGGGACCTACGCTCCAGTTCAAGCACCATATGGCTATAAAATTGTAGACAAACAGCTCCGAGTGGAACCCACACAAGCTGAAGTGGTGAAGCGAATTTTCAGTGCCTATTTGCAAGGAGAGGGCATCCTCCAGATAGCAAATTCCTTAAACGCCACGAAGGTCTCCAGAAAAACAAATGCCAAATGGAGACCTGAAACGGTTTCTCGTATTTTGCGGAATCCCTCCTATCGTGGGGACACCTTACTCCAAAAAAATATAATGAGGACGTTTTGCCCTATAAAGAAAAGAAAAATCGTGGAGAATTACCACAATATTACATCTCACAATCACACGAACCCATCATCGAACCGATCGTGTTTGAATTAGCAAATATTTTATTGAAGGAGCGTGGCAGTAACTTAAGACACACTCCTCTCGACTCCCCTTTTCCACGAAAAATTTTCTGCAAGTCATGTGAAACCCCCTTTAAATTCCGTATTTCCAATCAAAAAAAGTATTGGATCTGCCGAAAACATGATTATGACTCCACCACATGTGGCTGTCAACGAATCCCAGAAATAGCTATAGAACGTGCCTTCCTCAAAATTTTTCACAAACTTCGCAACAATTACGAAACCATTTTAGTTCCCTATCTAACCGCACTCGAAGAGATTCAACTCCTCGAAAAAAAAGATTGCAAGGAAATCCAAGCAATCAATCAGGAAATTATCAAAATATCAGAGCAGAATCACTCGTTATCTTGTCTTATGTCGCAAGGTATCGTGGATTCTGCTCTTTTTATTGCAAGAATTGATGCGCTCAAAGGGGAACTAGAGCAACTAAACCAACAAAAAAAGAGGGCTCTACGAAAACTCGCTCCAGATGATACAACCGAGCAAACAGAAATTCTCATCCATATTCTAAAAAATTCACCAGAAAAAATCAGAGAGTTTGATCCAGACCTTTTTTCGGATATGGTCGAGAAAATCATTGCTTATGACAAACAGAGCATCACATTTGTCCTATTAGGAGGACTTCAACTGACAGAAAGGCTGTGCAACAATGGGTAAAATACGAACCATTTTATTTGGTTATCAGATGGAACAAGGAAAAATCATGACTAGTCCATCGGAAAGCATCACTGTCTCACAGATATTTGAGTTATATGCGCAGGGATACTCCTATAAAATCATCGCCAACCAACTCTCAACACGACAAATCCCCTACCATTCCGATAAAAACGTGTGGAACAAAAATATGGTAGCACGCATCTTGCAAACTGAATACCACAAAGACTCAGAAAAATATTCCGCTTTGATCCCATTTGACCTCTATCAATTAGCACAAAGTCAGATGAAGCCATACACTCATACCACAACCCCAGAAATCAAAGCGCTGAAGTCGAAATTATATTGCTCCACCTGTGGTACTCCAGTGATCAGGCTTGTCACTCCAAGCGGGAGTGAGAGATGGAAATGCCCCTCAGATTACAAGCACATTAACGTGAATTGTAGCGATTCTGCTTTGCTCGAACAACTAGAAGCATTCAGAGTGGAAAAACCGATTACGGTATGCGAAAATTCAGAGGATAGTTCAATTCTGCAAAAAATATCCTTACTAGATAAAGAACTGAAAACAGAGAAGGAACTGTCATTTGAACAGCGCATCGAAAAGTTGCAAGAATTGGTCCAACTACGCTATCAACTCTGTCAACCACAAGATGAACACGAATTCTTTCTCGACTGGCTCAATCAAGTGGAAAAAATATCGCTCATCGGAACTAACATAACTCAAGTGGTCACAAAAGACGGCAAAATCATCAGAAAAGAGGAAATGTCATGAACACAAAGGAAATCATCATCATCCCAGCCACCATCGGCAAGCATTCCAAAGATGGCGCACCAAAACAACAACGAGTTGCCTCGTATAGCCGTGTTTCCACAGGTCAAGAGGAACAACTCTCCAGCTTTGAAAACCAGAAAAAATACTACAACGATCTGATTTTGAAGAATCCGAACTGGAAACTGGTCGGAAACTTCGCAGATTCTGGTATTTCAGGTGCTCAGGCAGAGAAACGTCCCGATTTTCTTCGCATGATCAACCACTGCAAAAAAAGAAAAATCGACCTCATCATCACCAAGTCGGTGTCCCGATTCGCTCGGAACACCGTGGACTCCATTCGGTATGTGCGAATCCTTAAGAGCATCGGAGTGGGAGTGATTTTTGAAAAAGAGGGGTTCAACACCCTTGATGAATCAAGCGAACTTTTTCTCACCATTATGTCGAGTTTAGCGCAAGAAGAGCTCCATTCCCTCAGCCAAAACGTCAAGATGGGCAAACGAATGCACATGAAAGAGGGAAAGGTTTCCTACAATTTTTCCACCATGTATGGCTACCGAAAAGGTCCAGATGGCAACCCCGAAATCATCCCTGAAGAAGCCGAAATTGTGCGTAAAATGTACCGTAGATATCTGGCTGGGGATAGCGTGGGAAAGATTGTGACCACCCTGAATGCGGACCACCAGACCAGTCGTAACGGGAAAGCATGGACAGATACAAAAATCCGAGCCGTTCTTCAGCATGAGCGCTACTGTGGGGATGTCATTCTGCAAAAAACTTTCGTCACCGATCCCATCAGCAAGCAAACCAAGGTGAATCGAGGAGAACTTCCCAAATATCACATCAAAAATAGTCATGATCCAATCATCCCTCGTGAGAGTTGGTCGGCGGTGCAAGCAGAAATGCTCCGCCGTAGCAACAAAACCAAAAAAGTGGATGAAAAAATGTCAACCAGAGCGAAATACAACGGAAAATATGCTCTGAACGAGATTTTGGTGTGTGGTTGCTGTGGCGCACACTACAAACGCATCGTGTGGACCAAGCGAGATGGCTCAAAACAACCAGTCTGGCGCTGTGGGAATCAAATTGACCACAAAAACTGCCCAAACTCGGTCAACATTGATGAAAATGCTTTGCACGAGGGAATTGTGCAAGCGATTTTCTCCCAACAGGAACCCAAAACATCGTCACTTGCAAGCAAACTGCGTCGGCTATGCGATACCTACACCGAGGACGGCTTTGACATCGCAAAAGCAGAGGAAACCATCCAGAAACTCATCGATCAGACCATGAAGTTTGTTGCAGAATGTTCTGCAAACAACACACTCCACGAAAACCAAGACCAAATCAAGGCGCTCTCCGATCAAGCCAAGAGTTTGAAAGAGCGGGTTGACAGGGAACAAGCAAAAAGGCAGACCAAACAAGGTCAAGAAAAGTCTGAACTAAAAATGGAAGAGTTCCAGTCTCAGATCTCAACCTACCTCAAGGACAAACCCAGAGAATACGATGATGATTTGGTGCGCCAAATTGTTTATGCAATCAAGGTGGTGACATTTTATTGTTAAAT
>JAWXUK010000057.1:0-10477 GCA_044432785.1 Eubacteriales bacterium
TGAAAATGCAGGAATCGATAAGGTAAAAGGGTTTCAGGCTCTCCTTCAAAAGGAAAAACTCCTCATTATCGTGACCCATGACCCACACACAGCACTGATGGCATCCCAACGGATCGTGCTACATCAAGGGGGGATTGTGAAACAGGTACATCGCACCCACGAGGAAGAAAAATTATACGAAGAAATGAATATAAGTTACGCTTTACAGCAAAAAAGGCAACAACAATTGAGAAAAGGAGAGATATTACAATGAAAAAGGTGCTATTATACTGGAATCACATCTGTGTCCTACATAACGAGGAGAAAAAACAGCTTGCAAAGGCGCAAGAGGCGTTATTAAAGCAAGATATCGAGCTCGAGATAAAGTTTTTTGGGATGGGATATGAGAGTCACATGTGCGAGTATCTCGCAAAAGAGGATGCTATCCTTCCTGATGTGATGGTTTCAGCAGATTTAGAGGTGGTCGAGCATCATCGTATTTTTAAAAAATTGGGGGATCTACATCCTTGCGAGGGGTGGCTTCCACTCAAGAACTCTTCGAAAATTCAGGCAATTCGCAGAAAAGAGACCCTACTACCTTTCATTGCCATTCCACTGGTCTGCTATACCCGTGATTTAGAACATTGTCGAGGAAAAACCTTGGTTGAAATGAGCAAAAGCAGTGGCTTTGCCTTTGGAGGAATCAATAATTCAGCAGGAAAGACCATTACCAAACTTTGTTTGCAGGAATATGGCGAGGAGATCACGAGAGAACTGCTTCAAAATTCCTCCATTTTTGACATGCCAATCGCATCCTTTCAGTCGGTGCGCACTGGGGAAAACACCACGGCGCTCGTCCCAACTTTGTACGCACAACGACAAGACGGCGAGACCACCCACATGACCACCTTGGCAGAGGGAACCTTCTTGCTTCCATCCTTTTTCGCCTGCCGTCAATCGGTGTCGCAAGAGATTGGAAAAGCAGTTATGGCAGAGATTTTAACACCTGAATTCTGCGAGTTTTATGCGCAACAGGGTAGCTTGCTCATCTGTCCCGAAATCAAAACAACCACACGTTTAGAAGAGGACTTCGAGGACTTTGCCGTGCTATCACAGTCCTTTTTAGATGGGCTAGATAACCAGAAATTTTACGAACTATATACCGATTTCATTCCGACGGCGAGAGTGCTGAAGTAATCGTGCAACCAATCTGTCGTAGAAAAGAGGGAGCGAAATTTCGCTCCCTCTTTATTGCTCGGCAGGTTTGACAAAAAACAGAAAAAATATGATATGAATCACCCAAACAATAGCCAAAGCAGCACGCCCAACAGGGACATTTTTCATCATATAAAAACTAAATAACATGATAAGGGTGACTGTGGTACAGATACGAAGTTTTGCCTTTTTTGGCATCCCTTTTTTTTCGATCCAAGATTCGAGATTATCTTGATAAATCTTAGTGGAAAGCAACCAATTGGTCAGTTTATCAGAAGATTTTCCGAAACAAAATAGGGAGAGGAGCAAGAAAGGGGTGGTAGGTAATATGGGAAGAATCGCCCCTAAAGCACCTAATCCAAATGAGAGAGAACCAATCAAGATATAACATATTTTTGCAATAGAAGTGGCTTTTTTGTCCTTTTCATCTTTTACATTCAATTTATTTCCTTCTTTCTGAAAGGTGGTGTAGATAAGTTCCTACTTGCTAACAGTAGAAACGACGGTCCCGTCCGATATTTCCACTAAAATATCGGATTGTGCCAGGGTGGAGGAGCGATGTGAGACTAAAACGACGGTTTTATCAGCAGATTCTTGATAAATAGAGCGTAAAATACTTGCTTCATTGAGTGAATCAAGATTTGAGGTGGGCTCATCTAGCAACAAGAGTGGAGTGTTGTACAAAAAGGCACGAGCTAAACCGATGCGTTGACGTTCCCCTCCTGATAATCGATCACCTAAATGTCCGACAGGTGTGTCATATCCTTGTTCAAGTGAGGTGATGAAGTGGTGAATCGAGGCTTTTTTACAAGCGACTTCTAGTTCTTCTTGCGTAGCATTTGGATTAGCTAACCGAATATTTTCTCCGATGGTTGCAGAGAAGAGGTGGGTTTCTTGTGTGACATAACTTTGCATAGAACGAAGGCTGTTTGTGTTGATATTCTTGATATTTGTATCAGATATCAGGATTTCTCCACTCTCAACATCCCAGAAACGCATCAGAAGTCTTAAAAATGTGGATTTTCCACATCCGGAAGCACCTTGGATTCCGACGACTTTATTGCAAGGAAGCTCAAGAGATAGGTTGCGTAATACTGGAATAGAGTTGTATGAGAAAGTAAGCTCATTTGCTGAAATTCCGTTGAATTCTACATCATTTTCGGTAGAAATCTCTTCCACTTGAGGGATTTCTTCACGTAAGGAGAGCACACGTTTTGCTGAAGCAAAGGTGGATTGAAGCGTACTGCCGAGGTTAGCGAGGGCTATGACAGGGCCGAAAGAACTCATAAATAAAACTTCGATAAAAAGCAAAATACCGAAGGAAATACTCCCTTGATTCATACAATGAAGGCACACACCGAGAAAAATGAGGTGAGAAGAAATTAGCATTGTATAGGTGATTGCAGTGGATCTACTCGTGTTTTTGCTCATTTTTGAGCCGAAATGCAGAAGATTTTGGTTTAATTCCTGCGCTTGATTCAATTTCTCATCTGTTTTACCATATTGTAGTAACTCACGCATGCCCTGGATATTTTCTAATGTGAAGGAACTTAGCGCTGAGGAATGATCCCGAAATTGTAACGCAGTATCGCCTGATAGTTTAGCAGTGCTAACCGGGATGAGGATGCCAACAACCAAGTACATAAGGAAGGAGGAGATGCCAAGTTTGATGTCTACAAAAAAGAGCGCTAAAGAGATGCTCCCATTCACCAAAATTGCAATGCCAATGGGAGAAATGGTGTGGGCGAAAAACACTTCCATTTTCTCGATATCTGATGTGATGAGGGTAATTAAGTCGCCTTTATCACGTCCTTCTAGTTTTGCAGGGGCTAATTTACGTAAAATATCAAATATTTCATCACGAATATCAGCTAAAACACGAAATGCGAGATAGTGGTTGAGCCATTGTTCAATGTAGTGTAACACCCCTCGAACCACTCCGAAAATTGCAATGAGTGCGAGCACGGAAGAGAGTTCAAATCTCTCGAAATAGCCTAAACTAATCCCTAATGACAGGGAAGCGAGAGAGGGAATTGCGATGGCTGATAAATGTCCTAATGCTCCGAATGAAATTGCTCCTAAAAGTGGAAGTTTCTGATGCTTTGCAAAGCTTAATAGAGCGAAAAGAAATGGTTTTTTCTTATTATGTTTCATCATTCACCAATCCTTCCTGGGTGGCCCATAACGAAGAATAGACCTCATTTTGCTTTAACAGATCGTGGTGTGAGCCGGATTCTACGCATTTTCCGTCCTTAAGGACATATATTCTACTAGAATCAATGCAATTTCTCAAAGAATGGCTGATCATAATAACGGTGGAATTTTTAGATAAACGATAGATTTGCTCCAGCATTATTTGTTCACTTTCGGCATCCACTTGAGAGGTGGCTTCATCAAAAATGTAGATTTCACTCTTTCTCAAGATAGCCATCGCTAACGCAATGCGTTGCTTTTGTCCTCCTGAAAGGTTGCTCCCTTCGGCAGAAATGGGAGTATCCAGTCCCTTGTTTTCTTGAATAAATTCTAATAAATTGACCTGTTTAAGTACGTCGAGTAGCTCGGAATCTGTTGCTGATGATTTGGCGAGCTTTAAATTATCACTGATAGTTCCGGAGAAAACGTAGCTTGAATATGGTATATATGCAATTTTTTCGATGAGTTCTTTGCGTTTGATCTCTTTGATATCTTGGCCACCTATCGTGATGGAACCTGAGTGATATAGGTGTTCTTTTCTCAATAATTTAGCGAGGGTTGACTTTCCAGAACCACTTTCCCCAACAATTGAGATGAGCTCGCCTGGATTGACGGTTAGTGTGATAGAATTGATCCCTGCACCTTGTTCTTCATAGGAAAAAGTAACATTTTCGAAGGAAATCTGACCTGTTGGATGTGTAAATTCTTGTGTGCCATCTTCCATTTCGGTGGCTGCGAGCAAATGGAAAATCTTTTTGCTTGCTGCCATACCATTCATAGAAATGTGAAAAAAAGCTCCTAAACGGCGCATTGGGAGGAAAAATTCGGCTGAAAGTAAGATGACGACCAAGCATTCCCAAGGAGTGATGCGACCTGAAGCCAAGTGTGAGCTCGCTAGGATCATGCCAAGTGCGGAACCACCATAGGCGACGAAATCCATAGCAATGATGGAGTTTAACTGAGATTTTAAGACGGACATCGTGATTTTTCTGAATTTTTCGGCTGATTCGTGCATTTCTTCGGCTTTTCGTCCATCTGCTTGATAAATTTTGAGGGTGGTAAGTCCCTGAAGATTTTCGAGAAATAAATCGCCTAAAGAAGTGTACTCTCCCCAATATTTATAAAACAACTTTTTTGCGAGTTTTTGCACTAAAACAATGCAAATTGGGATGAGTGGGACACATAAAAACAGCACAACTGCGACCTGAATATCGATGGTTGACACGAAAGCAAACAGTGTGAGTGGTGCAAGTAAGCTGTAGAATAATTGTGGGACATAGCCCGAAAAATAGAGCTCGAGTTGCTCGACACCTTCCACAAGGAGTTGTAAAATTTCTGCTAGGTTGGAGTCTTTTGGTCGAGTTCCACCGAGTTTTACCATTTTTTGGAAAATTTTCTCTCGAAGTTCCCCTTTGATTTTTGAGGAGGCATCGAAGGCTTTTTGTCCTGTTTGAATGGTGACGAAATATTTTAAAGGCAAACCTATTCCTATGATAAAAAGGCAGAGGAGTGTGGGGGAGAGTTGCGTGTTGAGCTGGGTGCCTTCCTTGTGAAAGGAGAAGATCAAGGAACAAAGCGCTAGCGTATTTGCAATATTAAGTAGCAGTCCAAACCATTGAAATATCACGGTTTGAGCGATGGATTTTTTGCTTTCAGGGAATAGATCTAAGAGCGATTTATTGAGCACAATGGTCTCCTTTTATAGTAGTTAGTCTAAGTTTACTCCTAATCTTACTATATCGCCCTGTTTTTGTCAAGGTAGAAATGGAAAAATATGCGAGAAATTCTTTGAAAATGATAGACAAATTTCAGGAAGTGTGATAAAATGAAAATAGTTTTCTGATACAAGGTAAATTTTTGTAATATTGCACATGATTTTCATTCACGATCGAGTGAATTATCGTAAAAGTGCTGAAATTATATTTTAGAAAAATTTCAAAGGAGCGAGCTATGAAAAGATTATTACCAGCCATTTTCCTATTTTGTATATTACAGTTGGTGCCAGTGTCACAAGTGGCACACGCCACTGGACAAACAGTGCGAGTGGCGTTTTTACCAGAGATGTATGGTTTTTACGAGATTCAAGAAAATGGCGATTTTTCGGGTTATAACTACGACTATCTGATGACCATCGCACAACATACCAACTGGAACTACGAATTTGTGGTCATCGAAGAAGGAGGGGTGAGCGCTTCCCTTGCGAAAGCAGAGGATATGCTCTACGCTGGTGAACTTGATCTGGTGGGACCCTTTTCGGCTGCCTCGGTTCGATATGATGACTTTGAAATCGGTCAGCGAAATTACGGAGTGTATCGCTATAATTTCTATTCGGCTCGCAACAATTATGCGATTTCTCAGGATAACTATTTTTTGAAAGATACACTGAAAGTTGCCTTGGTTGAGTATTATTACGACTTAAATGAGATGTTTTTGCAACAAATGAGCGACAAAAACTTCGAATTAGATATTACTTATGTGCAAAATCACGGCGATATGGTGGATCTGCTGCTTTCTGAGCAGGTGGATGCCATAATCAACCTAGATATGTCGGCAACTGCTGAATATTTGGATTATTTGACTACAATTGATCGTATTCCTTTCTATTTTGCTTCGACTAAGGGGAATACAGAGTTGGTTGCAGAGCTTGATGAAGCGATTCGCAAGGTTGACGTCATTGACCTTGATCTTCATCAAAAGTTACTCGATACCTATTTCGGCGTGCGTTATGGAGGAGAATTCCTCTATATTGATTATGAAAAGGAACTATTAGCTGAGATAGAAACCTTTCATGTTGGATTTTTGAGAGATGTTCCACCCTATCAATACATCAACGAAGAGGGTGAAAATGCAGGAATTTCCATCGAAATCGTCAAGAAAATAGAAGAAACCATCGGTATACCGTTTGAAATTCACTGGTACGATTCTTTGCAAGAAATTTCGTATGCTCTGGAAAGTAAAGAAGTTGATTTCGTCGGAACTCTGTCAAATAACATGAAATTGGCGCATAGTTTGGACGTAACCCTCACGAATCCTTATATTTCTTCTGGTATTTATTGGCTGAGAAGTGTAAATGAAGTGGAAAATCCTTCCTTAATGTTTCATTATGTATCGGATGGAATCCCTTTTTATAACAGCGAAGATGTCGCTATGGTTTGGGACATTGAGAAGGCGCTCGATCACATGGATTCCACCGGAGAGCTTTCAATTTTTTGCGATCCTCAGATCACAAACTACTATTTTAGCCTCAATCAGTACAAGAATATCGAAGTGAAAGCTGTTTCTAACGTTTTGTCTGAGTTAACTTTTGGTGCTGGCGATCATATTGATGAGAATTTAATTGGTATGTTAAACCGTGCGATTTTGTTTTTAGATCCATATGAAGTGGATGAAATTATCTTTAATAACACATCTGTTTCGAGAGAGATCTCCTTTGCTGATTTCTTTCGGGAGCATTCTTATGAAATTTTCGTAGTTGCGTCGATTGTCGTTGTAATTATGTTGGTTTCGATTTACAATACGCTTCGCAAATTCCGTGAACTTTCTCGTCGAGATGGGCTCACAAACCTCTTCAATTCGGGATATTTTCACGATTATGTTGGAGAAAAAGTGAAAAAGGTGACCTGTGGTGGGCTCATTTTGATTGATATTGATTATTTCAAAGCGGTCAATGATAATCATGGGCATCACGTGGGTGATGAGATCATCAAGCAAGTAGCGAAGCATTTGGAAACCTATTTCGATGTTCATTGCTTTCATGCACGGGTCGGAGGAGATGAATTTGCGATTTTCATCGACGGAAAAGTGGAAAAATCCTTCCTAGAAGAACGTGCAGCAAGGTTGCTACAAGGGCTGCTTCAAAACGAAACTGGCGTGGCAGTCACCCTTAGTATCGGTGGATTCTTATTCGAAAATGCTACGGACTATACTTCTTTGTATAAAAGTGCCGATATTGTGCTATACAAAGTGAAAGAACGTGGACGCAATGGGTTCCTCTTCGTACAAAGCGTGGAAGAATTGGCAGAGCAGTTGCCTGTGAACCTCTTAGAATATGAATTTTTTGTTGAAAAGGCCAACCATATCATAAATTATCCTGATTCAGATAAGACTCACGGCCTGCTTTCCATTGAACTCGAGGGATTTGAGAAGGATTCCCCCTTGTTCGGTGAAGTGATTACTCGTATCATCGCACAAGTGCGTAGTGTGGACTTTGTGACACGGATTGGGGAACGAGGCTTCCTCCTGTTTTTAGAATCCTGTGGTAGTGAGAAGCAGGTTGGGGAATGTCAGAGACGGATTGAAAGTGAACTGGAAAAATCCTATGAGGGGCATTCTGGTCAAGTGAAAGTGGAGGTACAAGTGGCTATCTTCCCTGATCATGGCAAGGATTTCGAGTCCCTTGTGGCAAAATTTGATCATCTCAACGAAATAGGAACAGTGTAAAGGAAAAACTGTGGTGGAAACGCCACAGTTTTTTTGACGCAAATCGAGTGGTTTCGGGCTTTTTCTTGACAATGAGACGGTCTTGTGGTAGAATAATCCTTATGAAGATTTTGGGAGGTTTCTATGCAAGTTTTTATGATTTTTGCTGCCTTTGCGGTTGTAGGGGTGATTCTTCGAATTTTGATGATGATCATCGCAGCCTTTGCAGGTCATATCATTTTATTTGATAGCGTGGTGCTTGCCTTTATTGCTGGTCTCGTGGCGAGATTTTCCCTAAAAATTCACTCGGCATATGCGTTACTTGTTGGGATTGCTGTCTTTTTTCTGCTCTTTTGGTTGCAGAATACAAAGGTCGGGTTTTATGTTATCGGACTGGTTATGTCGGTGGCGTGGGGCTTTATTTTTGGCATGATTGTCTACCTCTTTACCTCGGATATGATTTGGTTTTACGTTATTTGGGGGCTCAGCACCGTTTTTGTGATCGGACTCCATTTTAATGCACGTGGGAGCTCGACTGATGCTACCTACATAGAAGAATAAGAAATCGCCCCTTTTACGATGGATTTTCGTAAAAGGGGCGATTTTTTGATTAACCTCTGGTATTAGGGACGCCGGCTGGGTCATGTCCCCCTGTTTCTTCACCGATGGCTGGCATGATCACACCACCATCCCCTTCGGGTGGGACGGCTGGTTGGGTGTCGTTCTCGTCCACGACAAAGTCGGATGGATCACCACTTGGGGTTTGGAACTCTCCAAGGTTGTCTTGGTCGGTTACTCCCATGTCACCGGTCACGAGGTCATCTGTAGGTTCCTTCGGTGGGTTGGGCTCCCCTCCACCGAGGACACGCTCGACCTCGGCGTTGACCTTTGCGATGGTCTCGGTGTAGAATGCCACCATGGCTGCTTCGTCGAGTTCGCTTTCATTTTCGGGATAACTAGAGAGCATGTTGAGGTAAACATAGTCCTCAAAGACCCCAACTTCCCCCACCGAGAGCTTGAGAATGGTGGCTGGATATTGGCTAGAATTGGACAGTTGGGTGAATAAATATTCCTCGAGGAGCGTGGACAATGCTTCTGTATCCTCAGTGCGGAAGAGGAGGAACATATCGGCTTGCTGGCTCATCATAGGGACTTCACCGTAAAATGCAGAGTAGGAATCGGAGGTGATCCCCATGGTATCGGCGAGCATTTGCTCGTCGAGAGGCATGTTAGGGACGTAGAGAAATTCTGGCATATTTTGGATGGAGCAGAAAACGGTTGCGATTTCGGGGTCGAGGTGGGCGTACCATTCTGGGAGTTCGAAGGGGGTCACTTCAGGAGTGATATCTAAGGTTGCATTTGGGGTGGTTGGTACGGTGGTATCCACTTCGGGGGTAGTGCTTGTGTCGCTTGCGCTACAGCCGATTAAGACCGATAGGAGCAGAGTGCTTGCGAGACATAGTTTGATGGTTTTCATCTAGTAATCCTCATTCATTCTAAAGTTGTGGAAATTTATTTCCAAATGGTTAGACGTTTCAATCGAGAAAAAGTTCCATCTTTTTATCTGAGACTGAAATAAAAAATCCCCTGTGTTCTGGTTCGGTTCACAGGGGATATTTCTTATAAGGTAGCGAGGGTGGCTTTGATGAGGGTGAGTGCCTCATTGACCACGGATTCATCTTCGGGCACGAGGTTAGCGAGTGGGCTGCGAACCCCACCACAATCGATACCGATGCGCCGTTTCATGACCTCTTTGATGATGGCATACATGTGTCCTTTTCCACTACAGAGGACGTGGATGAGGTCGAGAGCAGTGGCTTGCAGGGCTTGCGCCTTAGCGATGTCCTTGGCCATGACGGCATTGTAAATAGCGAGGTAGAGCTCGGGGCAAGCGCCATAGGTTCCTCCGATGCCTCCTCTCGCACCGGCCACTAGGCCAGAAGCAAGTTGCTCGTCCGGACCGTTGAAGACAATTTTATCACTTCCTCCTACAGCACAAAATTCTTGAATATCTTGAACAGGGGAGGAGGAGTTTTTCACCCCTTTGACACGAGGGTTTTGAAGCATTTCACGGTACATATCCACGGTGAGGGTTGTTCCTGCGAGGACTGGGATATTATAAATGAAGAAGTCGGTGTTGGGTGCGGCTGCCGAGATTTCATTCCAATATGCCATGACCGAGGTTGGGGGTAGCTTGAAATAGATGGGAGGGATGGCTGCAATAGCCTCTACCCCAAGGGTTTCGCTGTGGGCAGCAAGCGCCACACTATCCTTTGTATTGTTACAAGCGACGTGTGAGATGACGGTGAGTTTTCCCTTTGCAACTTCCATAACGGCTTCGAGGGTTTGCTTGCGATCCTCGACACTTTGGTAGATGCACTCTCCCGATGAACCACCGACGTAGACCCCTGTCACGCCACTTTCCACGTAATATTGAGCGAGATCCTTGATGGCTTGAGTGTTGATATTGCCATCTTTATCGTAAGCTGCATAGAAGGCAGGGATGATTCCTTGATATTGTTTCATGGTGAAAACTCCTTATATGGTGATTCATTGATGGAAAATGGGAGAGAATATCCTCTTGATTTTGATTATAAGTGCTTCTCGAGGAGGGCTACAGCCACTTGCTCCCTAGTTTTGTTGGCATGGTTGACATCCATGAGGCAGAGTT
>JAWXUK010000058.1:0-10443 GCA_044432785.1 Eubacteriales bacterium
TGGTGACCGGTTGCCCACTTAATAACCTCATTCCCGAGTGGAATGACGAAATTTACCGTGGAAACTATGCACACGCCCTCTCCAGACTGCTCAAAACCAGTCCTTTCCCCGAATTTACAGGACGTGTCTGCCCGGCGCTATGCGAAAAAGCTTGCGTCAACGGCATGCTCACCCAACCTGTCACCATCCATGATAACGAACTTTTCCTCATCGAAGAGGGGTTCAAATCAGGTGCGATGACACCCAAAATCCCAGCCATTCGTAGCGACAAAACCGTGGCTGTTGTGGGGTCGGGGCCATCCGGTCTCGCAGTGGCAGAAAAGCTTAACAAACGTGGCCACACAGTCACGGTCTACGAAAAAGAGGATCGCATCGGTGGACTGCTCATGTACGGGATCCCTAACATGAAACTGGACAAATCGGTCATCACTCGTCGTGTAGACCTCATGACGCAAGAGGGGATCACCTTCCTCACCGAGCAAGAACTGGGTAAAAACTTAAAGATCGAGCAACTTGAAGAGCAATATGATGCTGTCATCCTCTGCTGTGGTTGGAAAAAACCACGGGATCTCGCTCTCCCACATCGTGAAGCGCAGGGCATCCACTTTGCTGTGGATTTCCTCACAAGCACCACCAAAAGCCTCCTCGAGAACAATCTATCAGGTGGTTTCATCAATGCAAAGGGCAAAAACGTGGTCATTTTAGGGGGAGGGGACACCGGAAACGACTGTGTCGGCACAGCCATTCGTCACGGAGCGAAATCTGTCCTCCAAATCGAGATGATGCCAAAACCACCCGAAACCCGTCTCGAGAGCAACCCGTGGCCTGAATGGCCTAAAACCCTCAATACCGATTACGGTCAGGAGGAGGCAATCCAAGTCTTTGGCTCTGACCCTCGTGTCTTCCAAACCACCATCGATGAAATCTACCAAACCGAGGGAAAACTTACAGGGATTCGCACGGTAGAGGTGGAATTCAAAAAGGGACAATTGGTCAAAAAAGAGGGGACTGGGACTGAAATCAAAGCAGATCTGCTCCTCATTGCAGCTGGATTTGTTGGCTATGAGGACGGCATCGCCCCACAGGTCGCCATCCCGAACAAAGCACAGCCCAGTTTCCAAACCGACAAAGAAGGTATCTTCGCTTGTGGAGATATGAAACGAGGACAGTCCTTAGTGGTCTGGGCAATCGCAGATGGCATCAAATGTGCCAGAGAGGTTGACCTCTACTTGATGGGATATTCCTACTAAATAAGAAAACCCCAGACCGTTCCATTTTTGGAAGGTCTGGGGTTTGTTTGTCTCTCGAAAATCGCTATCCTTTGACAGATCCAAGGGTAATTCCTTGGGTGAAATAGCGTTGGAAGAGGATGAAAATCAGGATAATGGGGAGAGCAGCAAGACAGGCTCCCGACATAATCAGTCCAAAGTCGCTTGCCATCTCGCTTTGCAGTTTGGCAATTCCGAGGGAAATGGTGAGTTGATCACGCTCCATGAGCATGATCAGTTGTAGGAAATAGTCGTTCCAAGCTGTTACAAAGGTGAAGATGGCGAGTGCCCCCACACCAGGCCGAATGACAGGGAAGGCGATCTGCAAGAAGGTGCGCATCTCGCCCGAGCCGTCTACCTTGGCTGCTTCCAGCATTTCTCTTGGAATGGTTTCAGAAAATTGCTTCATCAAGAAAATACCAAAGGGCCAACCCACCGTGGGGAGGATGACAGCCCAGATATTATCGTGCAAACCAAGGGCATCCATCTCACGCAGGAGGGGGATGACGATGACCTGTTTGGGGAGTGCCATAGCACAAACAAGCATGACGAAGAGGGGACGACGACCATAGAATCGCTTTTTCGCAAGCACGTACCCAGCGAGGGAGGCAGTGATACAGGTGAGTAACATGGCAACAAACGCCATAAAAATGGTATTCCCAAGCCATTGCAGGGCAGGTTGCTCGAAAAGTCTCACATAGTTATCCAAGGTGGGATTTTCAGGAAACCATTGTGGTACTTTCGAGTTGATGGCAGCAGCATCTTTGATGGATCCAGTGACAATCCAGTAGAGTGGAAAGAGAAAAAAGAGCGCAAGAATCATCACAGAAAAACAGTTCATCATCCGAAGGAAAGAGGGACGGTTGGGGCTTAGTTTCATAGAAATATAACTCCTTTAATCTTTTTCGGATTTCAAAACGGAAAACTGTAACCCAGAGAAGAGGGCGATGAACAAAGCCAGTACAACCCCCATGGCATTTCCATACCCAAAATCACCCAAACGATAGGCTTGATAGTAGATATAATACATGATGGTTTGGGTGGAATTATTGGGACCACCAGAGGTGAGCAGTTGAATCAAGGCGAAACATTGGAAGGAGTTGATGGTGGTGATCACCAAGATATAGAGGGTGGTGGGCAGCATTTGAGGCCATTTGATGTGCCAAAATACCTCGGAATTGCTGGCGCCATCCACTTCAGATGCCTCGATTAACTCTCTATCCACGTTACCAAGGGCAGCCACATAGAGCACAATGGGTTGCCCAACAGAGGTGGTGAACAAAATCAAAATAATACACCAAAGAGCAGTGGATTCGGTTCCAAGCCAGTTAAAACCGGTTGAGCCAAGCACGCTATTGAGCAGACCAGTATAGGGGTTAAAAATCCATTTCCACACCACGGTAACAGCGACAGAGCCGGTCACGACGGGGAGATAGAAAATACAACGATAGACCGAGCGAGTCATCGGTTTCATCGGATTGATGACGGTGGCAACCCACAGCGAGAATCCGGTCACCACAGGGACAGAAACCCCGACGATGGTGATAGTATTTTTTACTGCTTTGATAAATATCTCATCTTGAAACATACGAATATAGTTGGTAAGTCCATTAAATTCAAAGGTATCTAGGGTATAGTGTTGAAAGCTTGAAAAAATAGCAATTCCCATCGGAACGATGACAAAGCCAATAAAAAAGAACATTGCAGGGGCAAGAAACAAATAAGCCACAAAGGTTTCTCGCCATAATAGCGCTTTACTACGCTTTGAGGTGGTAGCCATAAAATCCCTCTTTTCAGAAACATTCCCCCACCCGCCCAAGGCGAGCAGGGGAATTGGTGGTACGGATGGATGAAGTTTTAGATGCCAGAGTTTGCGTCATTCACATAAGCGTCGGCAGAGGATTGAATATCCTCTCCAGCAAAAACCTGTTGCAAGAGATTAAACCAACCGGTGCGTTGCGCCGTCCAGTTGCCAGTGACGTTGTAGTAGTTGCCAAGGTAAGGCATGAGTTGGACATAAGGTTTCATGGTTTCGGCTTGTTCGGTTCCGATATAGACGTCCCCTTGCGAAGCACGGACAGGGAAGAAGCCAGTGGCTTGCACGCTCTCGGGTCCTTGGGTTTCGTCGGCAGCCATGAACTCGATAAAGAGTTTAGCAGCATCGATTTTCTCTTGGTCGTCGTTATCGAAGATGCCAAAGCCCCAGATGCCACCACACAGCTCAGGGGTGCCGTTATCGGTGGGGAATGCCATGGCGTAAGGGGTAAAGGTTACTTGAGAGGCATAGGCAGCAGCATTGGATGCGTTCCAGCAGAAGGACATCGAAGTGGTTTGGTTTGCGAAGGCTTGTAGTTCGTCAGAGGCGACGAAAGCAGGGTCAGCAGTGAGGTGCTTTGCATCCACAGCAGCCTTCAATGCAGTCAAAGCCTGGATATTTTCAGCGGTATTACCGGTGTAACTAGTGAAATCACGAGTGGTATAAGAGCCAGAATAGAGGTTATTGACCAGAGCACGGGTCCCTTGATCTCCACCAACACCACCACAATAGATGATAGCAGGGGTGATGACGTTGCCAGCAGTAGCAACAGCCTCGACAGCTGAGAAGAAATCATCTGTGGTCCAGGTGCGATTTTCAACATCAAGATATTGAAGGGCATTCGCAGCCTCAAAAGCTTCGTAGTTGATTGCCATGGTGTGAACCGTCATGCAGAGGGGGAACTCGTAGTAGTTGCCATCCACACCCTTGCAAGCATCAACGACATTTTGGCTGACCGTAGAAATATCAGCAATGACATCATCGGTCCAAAGGTCGTTAAGTGGCACCATTTTGCCAGCAGCCCCCCAGTTAGAAACCAGACGTTCAGGTCCTTCCATGATGATATCAGGTGTGGTACCACCGTTGATGGCAGACATCACTTGATCATCACCAGTGGTGTAGTCGAGATATTGCACATTGACAGAAATTCCAGGATATTGAGCTTCAAAATTATCAATCATCTCATCAGCAGTGGGGGTAGTGCCCCCCCAAGAACCGATAGGATAGGTCCACAAAGTAAGTTCTAAAGTGTCGCCACTGGCAGAAGGATTTTTGCTATCAGTAGAACCACTACAAGAAATGAGGGATAAGGTCATGCTAAGGCAGAGCGTCATACTAAGTAATTTTTTCATGTGAGTACCTCCTAGTATTTTTAGATGGGTGGTCAATCATCCAAACAAATTGCAGATTAGCATTATTTTATTAAAATGAGAGTAGAATTTTCCCATCATTTATGTCAAAATTATACAGCAAATGAAGCTTCATGTCAAGACAAACTAGAAAAATATTCTAAAAGAAATTCTCTCTCCTTCGATCGAGTGGGAGAGAGAAAAATAGGATTGGATGGATAAATTAAGACCTAGAGACAGGAGATCGACCCTATAAACTAGGGATCAGATTGGCAAGTTGGTCTGCCAAATTTTCATGACCTTCTCTAGTGAGGTGCATGAAGTCGATGGTGTTAAGGTGGGCACCAATCGTGCCAGCATCCAAAAAGTGACATTGATATTGCTCTGCGATATTGCCATACACCTTGGATAACTGGCGTGATTTTTCTACACAACCAGCCCCCATGGTGCCAGACTCGTGAATGTTCAAGATGCCTTCTAAAATAGGAGGGGGAGCAATGATCAAGATCTTGGGTTCGTTCCCACCCCAACAGGAGGAACTCTGCGCCTTTTCCACCAGTCGTGCCATGCCATGCCCGATGGTAGGGGCATTTGCGCAAAAGCGCTCTTTGGTGTCGTTTGTGCCAAGCATAATGATGAGAAGTGAGATGGGGTAATGGGTTTTTAAGCAAGGTCCAAGATAATCCAGTCCACAAAGCCCCTCTCCGATGGGGTCGTCAAAGACCGTGGTGCGACCAGAGAGCCCCTCTTCGATCACCAAATACTGATCCCCCAATTGGGCTTGAAGTCTGGTGGTCCAGCGCTCTTCCTCGTTAAAACGTGCCGAGTAAGTATCCTCATAGTCGAAGGGTTCAGCGCTGTCAGATGGGTCAGCGCAATAGCCGTGGGTATTGGAGTCGCCAAAGCATAAAATATGTTTTTTCATGTAAATCTCCTAAAATGTGATGTGGTGAGTACTTTTTAATGCTTGAAGTGACGTCTACCAGTGAAAATCATGGAAATTCCGAGGTGGTTACAGGCATCAATGCAAGATTGATCTGCTTTGGATCCTCCTGGTTGAATGATTGCCGTAATCCCAGCCTTCCCAGCTAATTCCACGCTATCAGGGAAGGGGAAGAAGGCATCCGAAGCCATCACTCCACCAGTGGCAGGGGCGAGGGTGTGGTTCACGCAGTGTTCCACAGCCCAGACACGACTCACTTGACCACCTCCCACCGAGAGGGTGGCGCCATCCTTGGCAAAGACAATGGCGTTAGATCCCGTGTGCTTGCACACCTTCATGGCGAACATCATATCAGCGAGCTCACGTTCCGTAGGGGTGCGATTGGTCACCACTTGATACTCCAAGGAGAGTGGCTGCCAATCCCCCTCCTCCACGAGCATTCCACCACCCACTTTGCGCATGGTGTAGCTTGGGGTTTGTGGGAGGTCAATTCCGTCAAGTTGAAGCAATCTCAAATTTTGTTTCCCTTTGAGAAGGGTGAGTGCCTCGCTGGTAAACCCTTTGGCAATGATGACCTCGAGGAAGATTTTGTGCATCTCTTGCGCTGTGGCAAGGTCGACAATTTGGTTGGTGGCAACAATTCCACCGAAAATGGACTGAGGGTCGCAGTCATACGCATGTTGATAAGCCGTGGAGAGATCAGTGGCCACAGCCACTCCACAGGGGGTACTATGCTTGATGGCTACCACGCAGGGCTCGTTAAATTCTTTGACCAAGAGCACTGCAGCATTGGCATCGTTGATATTATTGTAAGAGAGCTCTTTCCCCGACTCTTGCACGCAATCTGCAATGGTTCCTCCCTTGGCAATGGGGTCACGATAAAAGCAAGCAGATTGATGTGGGTTTTCGCCATAGCGCAGAGATTGCGCACGTTCCAGAGGAATGGTATATTTCTCGGGAAATTGAGTCCCTTGCACCTCACGCAGATACTGCGCAATGAGACCATCATAAAAAGAGGTCTCTTCAAATACTTTGGTGGCAAGATAAAACTTGGTATCAGGGGAGACCTTACCACTCTCCTTTAATTGGGACAAAACAAGATCATAATCACGAGGATCCGTGACCACAGCGACATCTTGATAATTTTTCGCCCCTGCACGCAACATGGTAGGACCACCGATATCAATATTCTCGATTGCCTCTGCAAGGGTGGCAGAGGGATTTGAAATGGTCTCTTTAAAGGGATAGAGGTTGATGACCAGTAGATCAATGGGCTTGATCTCGAGTTGCTCGAGGGTTTCCATGTGTTCAGGGTTGGATCTCATGGCTAAAATTCCGGCGTGGATGGCAGGGTGAAGGGTTTTCACTCTTCCGTCCAAACACTCTTGAAATTTGGTAATATCAGAGACATTGGTCACAGCAATGTCGTTATCTGTCAGATGTTGATAGGACCCTCCAGTGGAGATGATCTCCACTCCAAGCCGTGCTAATTCTTGTGCAAAAGGGACAATTCCCTCTTTATTGGATACGCTAATCAGTGCTCTCATAAGCCGTGCCTTTCTGCCACAGAGAGATCCGTGGCACATCATAAATGGAAGAGAGGTTATCCCACACAAAGTGGGAACCATTTCTCTATTCCATCCTACCACAAAATCATCCAAAAGACAACAAAAAATTCTGGTCACCCAAGCAGAGGAGAAAAGAGTGTTGCGTCCCACGTAAATAAATGGTATAATAAAGGTTACAATCAACACAGGAGGAAGAGTAGATGAAACAAATTTTAGTAGCCGGTGGCGCAGGCTATATTGGAAGTCACATGGTGGCACTTTTAGTAGAAGAAGGGTACGAAGTCGTGGTGGTGGACAACCTCTCCACAGGGCATGCCCAAGCCGTGAAAGGGGCAACCCTTCGAGTGGGCGATATCCGAGATGGTGCCTTTTTAGATGGAGTCTTTCGGGAATTTTCCATTGATGGGGTCATCAATTTTGCAGCTTGCTCCCTCGTAGGGGAGAGCGTGACAAACCCCCTCAAATACTACGGCAACAACCTCGCAGGGGCGCAGACCATGCTCGAGACCATGGTGGCCCACAAGGTCAATAAAATCGTATTCTCCTCCACTGCTGCCACCTATGGCGAGCGAGAAAAACAACCCATCCAAGAGAGCGACCCCACCCACCCCACAAACCCCTATGGTGCAAGCAAACTTGCAGTCGAGGGGATGCTTCGTTGGTGCGATGAGGCATATGGCATTCACTATGTCGCTCTGCGATATTTTAACGCAGCAGGGGCAAACACTGTGGTAGATATAGGGGAGGACCACGACCCCGAGAGTCATCTTATCCCCATCATTATGCAGACAGCTCTGGAAAAGCGTACCCACATCGGCATTTATGGCGAGGATTACGCAACCCCAGATGGCACCTGTATCCGAGACTATGTCCACGTTTGCGACCTCGCACGAGCCCACCTCCTCGCCCTGCTCCACCTCGAGAAGACGGGGAAATCTGATATATTTAACCTCGGATGTGGTGAGGGATATTCGGTGAGAGAAATCATCGAAACAGCCAGAACGGTCACAGGAAAGACCATCACAGCCAAGGGAGAACCCCGTCGCCCAGGGGACCCAGCCGTCCTCATCGCCTCCAACCAAAAGGCAGAAAAAATCTTGGGTTGGAAACCAGAACGCACCTTAGAGGATATCGTCAAAGATGCGTGGCACTGGCATGAGGGGCACCCAGATGGTTATGGCGAAAATCAATAAAAATCAAAATCCCGACATCCGTAAGGACATCGGGATTTTTTGTGTTCGTTACAAGCTAGAATGGATTGCCGAGGGCTATTCTTTTAGGATATACCATTCGTCAAACCGAATGTCCGAGCGATAACGGGTGTTACCAAAGATGATATCATCAGGGACAGAAAGTCGGTTGGTGTTGATATAAACAGCATCGCTAAGGAGGAATAATGGCATTTTATGGAGCAAGGATTGCTCTAAATCCACCAGTTCTTTCATGATAGATTGATAAGCATCGCTATCCGTGGTGGAGGTGAGCTCGTAAATCAAATCATCAAATACCCCATCTCGACCCAATAATTGGCTGATATTCGCATTGGTAGAGAGATATTCGTTATACCAATCCTCGATATTGAGGGCAGAGAGGTTTTTAAGCAACATATCATAGGTGGGGGAGGCATAAAGTTCCCCAGCGCTCGACTTAAGCAGTTCCACCTTCAAACCCACAGCTTCCAATTGCTCCACGATTTTCTCGAGCATAATACGGGTACTGGTATCCCCAGAATAATAGGCTAATGTAAAGGTTCTGCTAAAGTTATACCCAGCCTCTTCGAGGAGTTGTTTCGCTTTTTCGGGATTATATTCATAGAGTTGCTCAGATAATTCAAGTGATCCACCAAAAACCGGGGTGGTCTTGTTGAAATAGATATCTTTCATCAAGGTTTCGGTGTCAATAGCGTGATAAATGGCTTGACGCACACGCTCATCTGCCATCGCAAGGTTTGGTTCCCCGTCGTCTCCACCGGCTAGGTTAAAGATGAAGTAACGATAGAAATAGACCTCGACTTGATGCTCTTCAAACCCTTTCATGGCACGATAACTGACCATTTTAGTAGGATCTGTAGTGGCATAGTAGTCTAGCACTTCGTTGTTATAATCCCAACACATCATGATGGTATCAATATCGGAAACGTCGTCGGTGTAATAGGGGTTTTTACCCAGAATGAGATTGTTGTTCTCGTCAATGTCCTCCACCAAAAATTCTCCACTACAAACTGGGTTGGTGTTGATGAAAAATTCATGACCAGAGGTGAGGGTGGTATAGTCCTCGCCCTCTAAAATGTGTTTTGGAAGTGGGACAAATTGGGTGAGGAGAAGGGCAAAGTTACTAAAAGAGTCGTTTAATTGGATGTGAATGGTGTTGCCTTCCATAGAAATACCCGAAATGGTAGTTGCCGTCCCTTCGACATACTCCTCGACACCAGAAATTCGATAAAAAGCAGCAGATATATTGCTGTTGACGTTGGTACATTTCAAAAACGCTTCAATACTAAATAGGACATCATCGGCTGTAATAGGGGTGCCGTCCGACCAGAATTGATTGTCTCGCATGGTGATCACGTAGGTGACACCATCCTCTAAAATTTCGTATTTCTCAGCTAAACTAGGGTTGACTTCCGAGAAGGTGCTATCTGTTACGAAGAGGCTTCGAAACATCAAGATTTCGGAAAAAGAAGCATTTCGCCAAGGGTTTGCAACCACAATATCCCCCTTAGCGGCACCATTATCATTCCCCAGTCGGATGACATTTCCACCGACATAATCTTGACTGAGGGCTTCGTTGCTTTTATCCACTCGATAACCGATCCAAATGGCTAAAAAGATAGCTGTTAGGATGATGTGCAAGGTGAGCTGTTGTTGTTTTAGTTTCTTTTTGATCCCAACAACGTCAACGACCCCCTCACTTGTTTCAATTGGAGTTTCGGGTGTAGTATGTTCACTCATCGATCTAGCTCCCTTCTGTTTCGGTTTGCTTGGATTCCTCTAGCTTTTTTTTCATATCACGTTTGTTTTTATACATCTCTTCGTCGGCTTCGTCAAAGAGTTGACGGGTGGAAAGTCCTTCTGCGCCATCTTTGTTAATAGCATAGCCACAGGCATAAGAAACCGTGAATTTCTTGGTTTCGGTCTGATTAAATTCTGCGGTCAAACGAGAGAGTTCCGTCATAAATTTGTCAATCAAATCATCGTTTTCAACGTTTGTGAGATAGACCACAAATTCATCCCCACCATAGCGACCTAAAAAGGGTTTCACGGGATAGATACTAGAAGCTTTTTGTAAAATACGAGCAAAAGTGATGATCAGTTCATCCCCCACACGGTGACCTTGTTGGTCGTTGATCTTTTTAAGGTCATTGAGGTCGATTACGACCACAGCAGGCTTTTGCCCTGAGGTAGCAGGGGAGGTGTTGTTAAAAATTTCTTGACATTTCGAGCGATTGTATAATCCAGCAGCAGTATCAAGGGAAGCGATGATAGCAAGTTGCGAGCTA
>JAWXUK010000059.1:0-10355 GCA_044432785.1 Eubacteriales bacterium
GGGGAATCTCATACGGTTTTCACGGCTACCACCCCATTGGTCGGTGTGTTTGTTCATGGCAGGGGAGATGAATTGATGGAGTAGCCAGCCGTGGCCACCATGGATGAGCACCATATCAATCCCTGCTTTGACGCACAACTCAGCAGATTGCGCAAATTGATCGGCTACTTGATGGATATCTTCATCGGTCATAGAACGGACACGTAAGGTTTTTCCATCGGCTTGATACTCGTCGTTTGCACCGATGGCACAGCCTTGTTCGCTTTGGTGTCCACGGGCATTGGCATATTTACCACCGTGGGTTAGTTCCATTACAGCTTTACCGTTGTGACGGTGCATGGCATTGGAAAATTCCTTTAAGGAGGGGAGGGACATCACGTCGTATAAAGTGACCTCTTTTGTGTGGGTTCGACCCAAAGCATCCACGACGCCGAGTCCGATACAAACGCTAGAAAGTCCACCTTTAATGCGATTTTCGTGGAATGCAACATCTTCCTTGCGCATTTTTGACTCAACATCCATCTCGGGGTTGGACATAGGAGCCCCCAGCATACGGTTCTTAAAAGTGACACCTGCAATGGTAATGGGCTTGGCTAGGTTTGGGTAAAATTTGTTTTCCATAGGTCATTCCTCCATTTTTCTTCTTTCAGCAGAAAGGGTTCTTACTGTGCATAATTCACAATGAATAAGCTCATTGAGAGCTTGAAATTATTCTACCTGAATAATAACCCTTGCGCAATAACAAGAAGTGTTGTATAATTACAACAATTAAGTTGTAATATGAAGATATTGGACAAATTATAGAAAGTGGGATTTAAATTATGACATTTCGACAAATGGAGATTTATATTGCTGTTTGTGAACATAAAAGTATGAATCAGACTGCAGCTGCTTGTTTTATCTCTCAGCAAAGTGTTTCGAAAGTGATACGAGAGCTGGAGGAGGAACTGGGTTGCACACTACTCACACGGTCTAAACTTGGGGTGATCCCCACTAAACGGGGGCGCTATCTACTCAATGAATTCCGTATTATGGTTGAGAAAAAGAAGTATCTTGTGGAAAATTTAGCAGATATGCAACAAGAAACACTGGAAACCTTGCGATTAGGGATGGCCTTTGGCATGATTTCGGCACTGCCTTTTCATTTAATGCAGGATTTTGAAGCGCAATATCCCTACGTTAAAATTCAGTATAGCGATCACACCGATTATTATTTAGAGCAACTTTTGAAGAAGGATGAGTACGATTTTTGCATCACTACAGGGGTGCTTGACGTTGATCGAGTATCGTGCGAGCAACTCACCCATGAGTCCATCAATCTTTGCATTCCTCGTTCCCATGATCTATACGATAAGTCGGAAATTGTGATGTCGGATCTGTTTGAGGAATCCTTTGCTATGTATAGTACGCAATTCCACATTCGTCACAAATTTGAGCAATCTTGCCGAAGGGCGGGATTTATTCCCCATATTGCAATCAATTCAAATGATTTTAACTCGCTAAAGGAACTTGCGATCAATAACAATCTCCTCTTTATCGTGCCTGATCATACAGAAAATCCTCATGATACTAGCGTGAGATATGTTCCTTTTCCTGATGAGTCCTTTCATTGGGGGATCTGCTTTCTCGTGAAAAAAAGCAAGGTCATCAGTGAGACTATGGGGGCTTTTTACACCCATTTGAAGCAATCCTTGTGCTTGTCCTCGGAGAGAAAGGACTAAAATTTGTGCGCCTGTGGATGGTAGATCAGATAGTAGTGCACGACCGAGTTTTTGGATGCTAGTTGCAAGTGGACCTTGATTCGATTTTGTATATTATGTTAATATCCTCTTGTGAGAGAGAGAAGAGAGGTTATTTTGGTGGTATGGCTCCTTTGATCCTTCGTGAATGGTTGCCGTTTGTTGTATGTTGTTGTGGCTTGGATTGTGCTTTGCAGAGTTCAGGCCTCTCTTTTTGTCTGAAATTCGGTTTTATATGTGCAAGTTGCACAAAAATAAACCTCTGTTTTGTGCAAAATAGACACCATGAATTTTCTTACAAAAATTCATGTATATTTATGTGAATTATTCATTGATTTTGTCAATTGAAATTAAGTTAAAGTTAGAGTATCATAGAAAAATGATTTGCAAACGCAACTCTATATTTTTTTAGAAAGAAGTGGTTATTATGTTCTCAGCAATGGATACCGTATGGGTATTACTCGGCACAGTTTTGGTTTTCTTTATGCAAGCAGGATTCGCTATGGTGGAATCGGGCTTCACACGGGCGAAAAATGCCGGTAACATCGTCATGAAAAACTTGATGGACTTTTCGCTAGGTTCTCTATGCTATTGGTTTATCGGGTTCGGGCTGATGTATGGCGCTACGGTTGGCGGTTTTGTCGGCACAATGGATTTTTTTGTGCTGAATCCTTCCAATTACGATAGCAACGTCCCTGGGTATGTGACACTGATGTTTCAAACAGTGTTTTGTGCCACTTCAGCTACCATTGTTTCTGGTGCAATGGCTGAGAGAACCAAGTTCTCGTCCTATTGTATGTTTTCGGTGGTGCTCTCGGCTATTGTCTATCCCATCTCGGGTCACTGGATCTGGGGGGGCGGATGGCTCTCGGAATTGGGATTCCACGATTTTGCCGGCTCTACTGCTGTTCATATGGTGGGTGGCGTGGCTGCGCTGATTGGTGCAAAAATGCTTGGGGCTCGTATTGGAAAATATGACGAAAATGGAATGTCTAAAGCCATTTTGGGGCACAACCTTACCATTGGGGCACTGGGTGTGTTTATCCTTTGGTTTTGTTGGTTTGGCTTCAATGGTGGATCCTCCCTTGGGATTGAAGGGCAAGAAGAGCTTGTGGGGCTTGTCTATTTGACAACAAACCTTGCGACTTGCGCTGCTGCTACCACCACAATGTTTCTCACTTGGATGAAGTATAAAAAACCCGATGTTTCCATGTCCCTAAACGGGGCGTTGGGTGGCTTGGTTGCCATTACAGCAGGTTGCGACGTCATGGACCCCTTTGGGGCTGTGGTGACCGGTATTGTGGCTGCATTTGTCATTGTTTACGGGATTGAATTTGTGGATCAAAAGCTTAAGGTGGACGACCCTGTGGGTGCAGTTGGTGTTCATGGTATGTGTGGTGCATTCGGTACCATTGCTGTGGGACTGTTTTCCACCTCGGAAGGACTTCTGTACGGATTTGGCGCTGGTCATTTGATGGCACAATGTATTGGGGTTGTAGCGGTTGCTCTCTGGGTGACTGTGACCATGGGGGCTGTGTTTTATGCTATTAAAAGCACTGTGGGTCTTCGTGTCACTGCTGAAGAAGAGATCAATGGTTTGGATCTGGAAGAGCATGGACTCTCGACAAGCTATGCCGACTTTGTGACCGTGCCTGAAGAAAAGGTTGCTTTGGCAGAGGGGTCGACAGAGAGTGTTACTGTGAATACTGTGCTTCCAGCTGGAGAGCCCTCTGGCATCATGAAAGTGACCATTATCACACGTCAAAGCCGATTTGAAGGGCTTAAAGCAGCGATGGAATCCATTGGTATTACTGGTATGACCACCACACAGGTCATGGGTTGTGGGGCAGAACGTGCGAAATCTGCAGAATATTACCGTGGTGTTGCGGTCTCTATCAACCTTTTGCCTAAGATCCAAGTGGATATCGTGGTTGCAAACGTCCCTGTGGACCTTGTGGTGGAAACTGCAAAGAGGGCGCTACACACTGGTACTCCTGGGGATGGGAAGATCTTTGTCTATCCACTGACCGACGTGGTGAAACTGCGCACTGGTGAGCAAGGTGCTGTGGCACTTTTGGACGAGACCACTTCGTAAAGAATAGATAAGAGGTAGGACTTTAAGTCTTACCTCTTTTTTATCCCTTCACATATTTTGCACCCCTTCTACATATTGTGTCGTAGGAGGTGTTTTTTATGTTTTCCCCACTTGTTTATTTGATTATGAACGGCATATTTTTTACGTTACGATTATCGGGAGGGAGTGGCTCCTTTCCTCGACCACTCAAAGCAGAAGAAGAGCGAAAATATCTAGAAGAATTCGCAGAGGGAAGTTTGGAGGCGAGAAATAAGCTAGTTGAGCACAATTTGCGCTTGGTGGCGCATATTATCAAGAAATATTATGCTCAAGCTGGCGAGCAGGACGACTTGATTTCCATTGGTACCATCGGACTAATTAAAGGAATTTCGACCTTTAAGTTGGATAAAAATGTAAGGCTTGCTACCTATGCGAGCCGATGTATTGAAAACGTAATACGCACATAACGGCTAATGAAGTAGTGGTGAGCGAAAATCTTCGATTATTACCAGTGAAAACGAATTTCGCGGGAAAAATGAAGGCATATTCTTCAATTATACTACCTATCTCAAACATCTTCCTCCCAAGTCATTTCTTGTCTTGCCTGCCACTCTCTAAAAGATTCCAACAACTCCTCACTCAGCACAAGTTGGTAGTAAGTTCAGTTTTTCACTGCGCTTGATGATGTTTAGATCTTCTACACGATTTTCGCTCACAATATCCGATATTCGGTGCATTTTGAAGTGCTTTTCGTGGGGGAGTTGTGGAAAATCTGATAATTCACCCTTGCATTGCTCCTTTGTTTGTGGTAAACTAAGGTTGTTCATATGATTTGACTGCCCTCCATCTACGCCAATAGATGGAGTTAGGGCGGTCATTTCTTTTTGCATTTTTTCGCTTGATTTCATCTCTGAAACCTCCTAATCATTATTTGCAACTCCATTTCCCAAATCCATCCACCCTCTGTTTCCATCTATTTTTGAACAATGTACTCTTTCGGTATAATGTAACAAATATCTAGAAAAACCTTTGGTATAATGGGAATGCTGTTAGTTTTCATCACTCTTTCCTTGGGAACCTTGTTGCCGTTTCACTATAGTAGAGTTTTCTGCAAAAGGGAAGAGCAAAATAGAAAATAATGGTTACTTATAGCTAAACAGAAAACTTGATGAATTTCTCCCATTTACCATGGAACGAGTCTATGAAATCTTTCGATATTTTTCGAACAAGCTGTTCCATGGTGTTTTCTACGAAGGGAAGTCCATAAATATAGAGGAGGAAGAATGGTCAAAAGAGATAGAAAAAATGGCGAGTTATTCCCCTTATTCCTATTTTTACTGTTATGCTTTGGGGAAATTTCTCGATCTTATGTGCATAATAAACCCGATGCTACCTTTATATTGAGCAGTTGTCTGACCGATGAATCCTCTGGTAAAAAGGCTGAATATCTTAGTGGAACTTTGCCAGCCGAGGAGTTTGAGAAGTATTTGACGGAGTGCTAGACGTGAAAACAGCACCCACGATTGTGGGTGCTGTGCATTTTTGATAATTATCGAGTTATTTGTTTCGCATTTAGGGTTCAGATTCAGACGACCCCAAATTCCCCCTCCAAAACCTTATCAGGATCGTGAATACACGCCATCAGAGTTTCCAGAAAACCACGCAATAACAAAGTGTGGTCATGCATCTGATTTTGAGATAAAATATGTCCACATAACATGGTTTCTACTTGGTATTCTGTACCATTTCGATCTTTCAAAAGGGCTAGTGGTGGGTGGTTTTTATCGGAATAAATGAGTGCAAATTTGTCCTCCTCATACAGTAGTTCGGTGGTTTGTCCCTCTTCCCATATCAGTCGTAATTGCTTCAAATATCCACGCAAATAGAGGAATAATTGCTCGTTTACCCGACTTCGGTTGTATTTAGTGATTTCTAGCACACTACTTGCACCATCTATTTCTACAATGTCAAGTTTCACAGGGAAATGCTCTATAAAAAAGGGACGACCGCCAATTTTCGGTTGATTTTCCTTCGGTGGTTTTTCCCCTGTGCCAATATGTCCATCCATTTGATGGACGGGGGAACCACCCAAAAGCCACCGATCTACATGTAATTTCTCCGCTTTTTGGTAAATTTCACTTGACCAAAGAGAGCCGAAATTCTCCCTTTGAATGTCTTGTAAGATGAAATTCAAGTTTCGTAAAATCTGGTCTACATCTTCGAAAATCAAATAAGTTTCCAGTGTTTTTAGGTGAAATTCTTCGTATACCACGTCCTTGGAATCCACTGTTTGATATACACTTTGATTGGCAACCAGAGTGTAACGTCTTCGTGTTCTAATGTCAAAGATAAAACAAGCAATTTTCTCCTTAGAGTTCAATAAAATCAGCTCAAATCCTTGGAAATAGAGCAAAACTCGTGAAGTTTCTCCACTTCGGAACATTTTTAGTGCCTTCTTCACATTTTCCTCTGTGGGTTCTAATCGATGTTCTGCTCGCAGGTCGCAATGTATGGCAATGCGAAAGGGAAGGCGCTCCAATAAAAGTGAATCTACATCAAAGGGGAGGGTATAAAGGTCAAGCTGTTTTTCTCCAAATGCGATGGCATCGTCAAAATTATCCAGCATTTCTTGAGATAGCACTCGAAATTCCATGAAATTTGTCTTTATGATTCGCACATAACCGTTTTGCGTGTAGATTTCAGCCGTGAATAGGTCACGATTGATTTCACGATTTAACCGAAATACAGGTGGTAAATTGCTCCCTTCTGCTCTCTGGCAGAGATTGTCAGTCAAACAGGAAGCCATCAATTCCACATTCAAATTCTCTAAAAAAGGAAATGTGTTCAATCGTTTGAGCAGATTTTGAAACACTTTGTCCCCTTGGTGTGAATATTCGATGGTAATGGGTAACAGTGACCAAAAAAGTATTTCATCTTCCACCTCTTCAATTGCCGAAAAAGGAAATTTAGGCGCAAGAAGTTGCTCTCCATTTATGAAATAGGCGACATAATTGTGGTGAAACTCTAGTTTAATCTCGAAATCATCCAGAGAAAAGTGGTTTCCTCTGGGGGTAGGAAAATCCAGAAATCCTTCTGCCAAAGTGGCGGAAAAGGGAAATTGTTGCGCTAATAAGGAACGAAGCGTGATATACGACTTGTTTCCACCTCGGCTGTGTATTTGGATGGAGTCCTCGCTCATTTGCGCATAAGGGAACGCTACATGGAAAAAATATCGAAAAAAGGGGCGAAGTTCAGCTGATGTTCCTGTATTTTCAGGATCAAACAAAGAATCCTCTTGCAAAGCTATTTTAATTGCTATCTTTTTTAACTGAGACTTAGCGGCTTCTATCACCTCATCTCTCAGCCAAACTTTGGGATGATTTTCGCAATAAGTAATGAGATATTCCATGATATAACTTGGTTTTTCCTCACAAATCATGTAACGAAGGATATCTACTTCCACAAATTCATGATTTTCCATCGCTTTTTTCACGTCTTCACGGCTGAAATAATCCTCCATCATAGAAATTCTGGTTTGGTCATCTTGATCTAACATGGCAACACAAAGTGCCGTGCAATCTTTTCGAATTTCAGATAGTGGAATTTTTGTATAAGGGGTAGAATCCTCTGTTTTGATTGGATTTTCTTCTTTGGTTTCGACTTTTTTATCTAAATAAGGGCAATGTTCCAGTGCAATTTCTCGCAATCTGCCATACCAGACTTGATTTCGCCCCATGACTGCATCTTTGAGATTTAACTTTCCCCACAAAAGTTGATAGGCTGCTTCGGGTAGTGGGGTGTTGTCAAAATAGTAATTGAGCAATTTCAAAAAAGATATATGTCGATTTAATCTGCTATAAAGCTCAGTATAGGATTTTTGTTGATATTTTTCGGCGATATAGTTATGGTCAGCACCACTAAGGAGATTAACAAAATCTTTAGAAATTCCATCACTCCACTGACCACTTTGTGTTAATTGCACAAATGCAGTATAGTGCTCAAATCCCTTCATGATGGCATGATGGGTGGTGTTTTTGAGTGTATTTCGCTGTTTCGCTTGCTCTAAAAGGGATGAAACCGCTTCGATTCCGTCAAAATTGTGATTTACTGCAAGAGGAAAGGGGCGAGGATCTCGCTCTTCTACTAGCGCAAAACAATAGACCAATTGTAGAAGTTCAAAAAAGGTGCGATTGATTTTTCCTTCTTGTAAAGAGGGGTGGAGCAGGTTTTTCATGGCAGTTGTGAAGGATTCTTCTTTGTAGACAGATAAAAAATCTGGTGAGGTGAAGAAATTGAGCCAAATTTTCTCCTCTTTGCAGTTTTTTTCTAAATAGAGAACCTTTAGCTTGGTAATCGCTGGGGAGTCTGCATAGCGATCGTCCACTTGATGAATAAAATCAACTTGAATGAGAGGGGCCGTTTCTTCAGTTTTTGGGGTTTCGGATTGAATTTCAACCTCTTTTTCAGGAGTTATGCTATCCTCTTCGTGGATTTCTACTGTCAATTCTTGTGTTTCCACGCCCTCTGTGTAAAGTAAGGCAGATTCGTAGGCTTGACGAAGATTCAAAAAATCCTCCATCTGGGAATCTGGGTCAATTTCTCGAGCCAGTTTCGTGTAGGCACGTTTGATGGCTCGCACATCTTCGGTGGGATCTATCCCTAAACGTTTCCAAATATTCATAAGTCCTCCTCGTCTTCCTCTTCCATCCAAAGGGAGGGAGCGAATGCTGCTTCTAATTTTTCAATCGAGTTTTTGATTTCTTTCTGGGTATTTCGGTGATTTTTGAGATTTCCTCGTAGAATGGAAAGTTCCAGTTGTTCGTAAAGTGCGCTTACCACTTCTCGAAAATCATCGGTGGTTTCGGTATAAAGACGTTCCAAAGTTGCAAAAAGTAGATTATCTACCTCGCCCCCGATGCAATTGGGAGAACTGGAAACTTTCTCAAGTTCTGCGATTTTTCTCGCAAGTTCCTCATCGGTGAGGTTCAAATTCGGGTTGATAATCAAAATTTCTGCGCTATCTCCACCAAATGCGATGGCTTTTACTTGTAAAATCCCGTCAATGGTGTATGCAAATGTGAGTTTGACGTGGGATTTTCCGGCAGGGGCAGGGGGGACTTTGAGGGTGATCTCCCCTAATTTGAGGTTTTCATCTTCATACATAAACTCCCCTTGGCAGATGACGCAATTTACTGTGTCTTGACCGTCACGAACCGTGTAAAATGTCTGGGTGACACTGGTTGGGAGGACGCTACAGCGTGAAATGAGGACAGACATCAGCGCACGGTCGCTCTTTCTGGGGTTATGTACCCCGATTCCGAGGGAAAAAGGGCAAACATCGGTGAGAAAGAGGTCTTTCATCTCCTTATTTTTCATGCCACAACAAAGCCCCAGTCCTCGTGCCACCATTCTATCGGACTGCTCGCTTGCCACAGGGCGAATCCCGAAAACTCCCTCTAAAAAGTCGGACAAAACCATTAATTTTCCACTTCCACCCACCAAAACAACCTCTGTGATGTCGCTGATGGAAACTTTGCTTAGTTGCACTCCTTGCACGATGGTGGCTCGCACTCGTTGAAAGAATGGCTCACAAATTTCGGCTAATTTCTCGTTATTGAGGGAAATAAAGCTCTCTCCTACCCCAAATAGGGTTACTTTTGATTGAGAGAGGGCGATTTTCGCCTGTTCTGCACTACGCAGCAAACTTCCTCTTTCCGAAGGGGTGAGGTTATCCTTCGAAATACCTGTTTCTTTGTGAAAATAAGCGACAATCGCCCGATCAATATCCCCTCCACCCAGATGATTGTCCCCACTGATGGCGAGAATTTCCACCATTTCGTCGAAACATTCCACCACACTCACGTCCAAAGTCCCACCACCAAAGTCGATCACCAACAAGAGGGATTCTTCGATTTGAGTTTGGTGACGGTGGTACAAAGCGGCGGCGGATGGCTCGTTGATCAGTCGATTTGCCTTCAAACCTGCCATCGAGGCAGCGAGTTTCGTGGCGCTGCGCTGATTGTCGTTAAAATAGGCAGGGACGCTGATAATTGCCTCTTCCACTGGCTCGCCTAAGTAGGTTTCGGCATCGGATTTGAGCTGTTTGAGAAGGAGGGAGGAGAGTTCGGGGGCAGTCCACTCTCGCTCGAACACTCGGTAGGTTCCCTCTGTTCCCATCAATCCCTTAAATGCGGAAATTGTGGTTTCTGGGTGGGAAATTAGCGACTCTTTTGCCGATTCTCCCACGAAAATAGTGGAATCCTCACGAAAACTGACCACGCTAGGGGTGAGTTCCCCTCCCAACGAATTGGGGATAGCGAGTATTTCTCCATTTTTGTACGCTGTGACCAGTGAATTTGTTGTCCCTAAATCTATTCCAATCATTGCCATATTGACCACCTTTTGTTGCTTTGTTACGATTATATCACGTTATTTTTGGTGGTTCAAGTGTCGTTCGTGAACAAAACACGTCGTTTATGAACGGGCGATTGTTTTTATCAAAGGTCTATGATAGAATGGAGAAAAATCATTTGGAGGTTTTA
>JAWXUK010000060.1:0-10229 GCA_044432785.1 Eubacteriales bacterium
TTGCAATGGACTATGGAGTTGCTGCAGCCTACAAAGCAGTCATGAAACCGGCTGAAGGGACCATCCTTACGGTCTCACGCTATGCTGCTGCAGCTGGTACTGGCAAGGCACGAGAAACCCTGTGCATTGAAGAGGTTCTCGCTGCTGCCATTGAAGGGGGTGAAGTGGCGCTTGCCGATTCTGTCAACGTAAACCCAGTCTTGAAAAAAGCTGGGGTGGTGGATGCTGGAGGAAAAGGCTTCCTCATCATTCTGCAAGGAATGTTGGATAGTCTTCAAGGAAAACCCATGCCAATGGTCACAGATTTCTCGACCCAAGAGAGTGCCAATTTCTCTGATTTTTCCACCGATGATATTACCTTTGCGTACTGCACCGAGTTTATCTGCTCACGTGAGACCCAAAAGAACCCTGATGTGATGAGAAAACGTCTCAATGACATTGGCGATAGCCTTGTCGTGGTGGAAGATGACGAAATCATCAAGGTTCACGTCCACACCAATGAGCCAAACCTTGCGCTGCAAGAGGGGCTTACTTATGGGCAACTGCTCACCGTGAAAATCGAAAATATGCGTCAGCAACACACTGAGGTTATCAAAACCAACGTGATTGCCGAGCCTACCCAAAAATATGGGTTTGTCACTGTGTGCGCAGGGGATGGTCTGAGAGATCTCTTCCGTGATCTAGGGGCTAATGGTATCATCTCTGGAGGGCAGACCATGAACCCTTCCACCGATGATATTCTAAATGAAATCAACCGTACCCCAGCCGAAATCGTCTATGTTTTCCCAAATAATAAAAATATCGTGATGGCTGCCGAGCAAACCATCCCTCTTGTCACCAATAAAAAGGTTATTGTCATCCCAAGTAAGACGGTCCCTCAAGGAATGCTTGCTATGATGCTTATGGATCCCGATGGTGAGGAAGAGCAAAACACTGCCACCATGATGGAAGCAATCACATCTATCACAAGTGCTGAAATTACTTATGCTGCCCGTGATTCCGATTTTGATGGCAATGCAATTACCGAGGGCGACTTCTTAGGTCTTCTCGAAAATCAATTTTTTGCTACCGAAAAGACACTTGAGCAAGTGGTGGAAAAGCTTGCTCAAAGCGAAAAATTTAAGTCGGCTGAATTTATCACCATTTACACAGGTAACGACGTCTCTGACGAGCAAAACCAAGCAGTGAAATCTGTTTTCGAAACACACTGCCCTGATGCTGAGGTGAACCAACTTCCAGGTGGTCAACCGGTCTATTATTACATTATTTCTGCAGAATAACCCTGTCGCCCCATCAAAAGGAGGAATCCCATGACACCAATGATGAACCAATACAAGAAAATTAAGGCAAATAATCCGGATTCCATCCTATTTTTTCGATTGGGTGACTTTTACGAGATGTTTCACGAGGATGCGATCCTCGCTGCCGAAGAGCTTAATCTTACCCTCACCACTCGAGACCGTAATAAACCAGAACCAGAGCGCACCCCCATGTGTGGGGTGCCCTACCACTCGAGCGAGGGGTACATCGCTCGTCTCATTGCGAAGGGATACAAGGTCTCGATTTGCGAGCAGACCGAGGACCCTGCTACCACGAAAGGACTCGTTGAGCGTGAGGTGGTGCGTGTCATCACACCAGGCACCGTGATGGACGAGTCCATGCTCGAAGATGGAAAAAATAATTATATTGCAGGGGTTTACCTCCCAGAGGAGGGCGAAACAAAGATCGCCCTCTCTCTTTGCGACCTTTCGACTGGAGATTTTTTCGTGCGAGGGTTTTCTTGCGACCTCGCAGGGGAGTCAGAGCTCAAAGGAGAGCTCGCTCGATTTGCTCCAAGCGAAGTGGTGCTATCGCCCGAGGGAAGTAGATGTGACTGGTTATGCGAATTTATCACCGTAGATCTCGAAGGGCAGATGAGTTCCCGTTCCGTCAAAGGAGAGGGAGAGGTCTTCACACAATTTGCGAATAGTCACCACCTTTTGACCGAGAACCACAACGTCTTGGCCATCAATCTTCTTCTATCCTATTTAAAAGAGACCCAAAAAACCGATCTTCGTCACCTCTCCACCCTGACTCTCCTAAAACAAGGGGAGTTTTTGGAGCTTGATATTGTGGCTCGTCGTAATTTGGAGCTTACCGAAACCCTTTGGACTAGGGAGAAAAAGGGGACCCTACTTGGGGTCCTCGACAAAACCAAAACTGCTATGGGTGGGCGCTTGATTCGCACATGGGTCGAGCGTCCTCTCCGTTCTGTGGAGGAAATTTCAACGAGACACCAAGCCGTCGAAGATATAACAAAAAGTAATCAAATCGAAGATATTACAAATTGTTTGAAAAGTATTCCAGATTTGGAGCGAATGATTGGTCGTATTTCTTTTGGAAATGCAGGGGGAAGGGACCTGCTTGCCTTTGGACAAGGGCTTGCCACGCTACCCGACCTGAAAAAGGTGCTCTGTAAGATTCAAAATCCTCATCTTCGCTCCTTAGAGACCGATATCACACCCTTGCCTGAACTCTCACACGAGATTCTGTCTGCTATTGTTGAAAAACCACCCCACTCCATTCGTGAGGGAGGTCTAATCCGTGAAGGTTATAACCCTGAAGTGGATCGTTTAAACCATATCCTCACCCATTGTGGGGAAGTGGTAGCCGAAATTGAGAGCAAAACCAAGGAAGAGACAGGGATTCGTAATCTTAGGGTGCGATATAACAAAGTGTTTGGCTATTTCATCGAAGTGGCGAAGGCGCAATCTGAAAAGGTCCCATCACATTGGGTGCGCAAGCAAACTACCGTCAATAGTGAGCGATACATCAGCGAAGAACTAAAAGAATTGGAACATACAATCCTAACAGCAAAAGAACAGGTGACTGCACTTGAAACTAAAATATTTATAAATCTACGAAATAATACTTGCAGTTATATTGTAGAGGTCCAAAAAACGGCTAAAGCAGTGGCACAGGTGGATGTCCTCCGTTCATTCGCTCAAGTGGCAATCGAGCAACGATATTGCAAGCCAGAGATGGAAGATTCTAAGTCCCTTAGCATTGTGGAAGGAAGGCACCCTGTAGTAGAAAAGGTGCTGAAAAATGATATTTTCGTTCCAAATGACACAAACTTAGATGGAGAAATAGAATGTTGTGCTATCATTACAGGGCCGAACATGGCCGGAAAATCTACCTATATGCGCCAAGTGGCACTTATTGTAATCATGGCTCAAATGGGATCCTTTGTTCCGGCAGATTTCGCCAAAGTTGGTATCATAGATCAAATTTTCACTCGAATTGGTGCTGCAGATGATCTTGCAGCCGGAAAATCTACCTTTATGGTGGAAATGAGCGAAGTGGCGAACCTACTCACACACGCAACATCAAATTCCCTCCTTATTTTAGATGAGATTGGTAGAGGAACCTCTACTTATGATGGGATGGCGATTGCACGCAGTGTTGTGGAGTTTGTTCGTACCGTCATCGGTGCTAAGACACTGTTTGCTACCCATTATCATGAACTATCCTCCCTCGAGAGTGAACTTGAAGGGGTGAAAAACTATAATATTTCAGCGAAGAAACAGGGGGACTCTATCCTCTTCTTGCGTAAGATTGTCCCAGGGGGAGCCGACCAAAGTTACGGGGTCGAGGTAGCGAAACTTGCCGGTGTTCCCACCCAAGTGATCACTCGAGCACGGGAATTGTTGGAGCAATTAGAGTCTAAATAAGGGTTGATGAATAAATCGGGAATTAAATAACGTTCAAAAATACTCTGTTTGAATTGCCGATAATTAAATAACGGTAAAATCATTGGTGGAAAAAAGAACGTAAAATAATTTTCGGAAAAATATCGATACAAAAGTTTAACTAAGACCCGATAGAAAGAAAATGCCGTTTATTAAAATTCGGAAAGTGAGAGCGATGAGAGAAATACGAATTTTGGACAAGCATGTCGCTAATTTAATTGCTGCTGGCGAAGTTGTGGAGCGCCCTTCTTCGGTTGCAAAGGAGCTTATCGAGAATGCAATCGACTCTGGAGCTACTCGAATTACAGTTGAGATCTCACGAGGTGGGCTCGAGTTTATTCGGGTCACCGATAATGGTTGTGGAATCCCTTCCGAACAACTTACAACAGCTTTTCTTCGTCATGCAACGAGCAAATTGCGCACCGAAGAACAACTTACTGCCATTGGTACCTTAGGTTTTCGTGGCGAGGCTCTCGCTGCTATATCTGCCGTCTCGAGAATTGAGATAACATCACGTACTGAAGGGGAGACCTTCGGTGCTCATCTTACGCTAGAGGGTGGGACTGTGACAGCGCAACATGAAATGGGCGCTCCACTGGGAACCACAATTATCGTGCGAGATCTTTTTTTTAACACACCTGCACGGCTGAAATTTTTGAAAAATCCGAAAACAGAGGGGGCTACCCTATATTTAGTAGTGCAACAACTTGCGCTCTCGCACCCTGAGCGATCCTTTCAATTTATTCGAGAACAAAAACAGGAGCTCGTTACCTCGCAAAATGGCACACTAGCTAGCGTGCTACCCGAAATTTTAGGAAAATCAATCTCAGAAGGAATGATTTCTACGGAATTTGATAATGATAATTGGAGCGTTCGGGGATTTATCAGCACACCGACTGCCTGTCGTGGTTCTCGGAATTATCAACATTTTTTCGTGAATGGGAGATATATTAAGTCGCCTCTCCTCGCTTCAGCCGTGGAAACGGCGTATCAAAATCAAAAAATGGTGGGAAAATTCCCTGCAGTTGTGTTACACATCACTGCTAGAGCCGATGAAGTGGATATTAACGTCCATCCAGCTAAAATTACGGTAAAATTCACAAACGAAAAAGACCTCTTTGCCTTTGTTATGTCAGGGGTGACTCGCACCCTTAGTAAGGATGATAGAATACAATCCGTTATAAAAGATGAGAAAATACAATTCGTAGAGGGAAGACAACTCTTTCATTCACCAATTAGTTCCAGCCCAAACCACTCGCTGAATAGTTATTCTAAACCTCAAAAGGGGGATTCCGGATTATGGCTATCAAGTGAGGATCAAAAACCAATTACTGCCGAGAAAATCGAGCCTTCAAGCATTTATGAGGAGGAAAAAAACTCTTTTCCTTCGGATAAAGTGCGCTTTGAAGTAACAAAGCCAGTTGAAATGGATCAAGTCCCTGTAGAAAAAGATGTTAAACCTTCGTATAAACAGAGCTATCCTCCCATTCACGAAGAAACACCCCTGCCACTTGTTGAAGAAGAGGTTCCCCTTCTTGCAGAGGAAATTCCACCATGGAGATTGATTGGGGAGTGTTTTGCCACCTATATTTTGGTGGAACAGGGGGAGCGTATCCTCATGATTGACAAGCATGCCGTGCATGAGCGCATCAATTTTGACCGATTGAGAGATCAAACCGAGGGTCCGATGGCACAAAGCTTGATGATTCCGATTTCATTTGCTCCGTCCCCTCCTGAGCGAGAAGTACTTGTGGACAATCTAGTTCTTTTAGAAGAATTTGGGTATGAACTAGAGGAAATTTCGAATGGAACGATCCTCGTACGTCAAATACCGTGTGATATTGATCATGAAAAGGCGGAGGAAGCACTTCTTGATTTAGCTGATCGTTTTCTTCAAGAACACACTGTCGACCCTATCGAACTTCGGGATCATGTGCTCCATTCCATTTCATGTCAAGCTGCCATAAAAGCTGGATATAAAACGGGGAAAGAGGAACTTGAAAAGCTAGTACTCGAAGTGCTCACCAACCGAGTTCGATTTTGTCCACATGGAAGACCTGTTGTAATTGAATTAAGTCGACTAGACTTAGAGAAAAAGTTTAAAAGAAGTTAGCAAAAAAGATTCAATTCCGTCTTAAAGATGGAATTGAATCTTTCATGAATTGTCGTAAATTAAATTATGGAAAATACCGTTAATTAATTATCGGCAAAGATAACCCCACCTTCTTCGCTCATAGAAGCGATGCGAGCGAGGGACTCGATACGGATTCCTGATTCACGAAGACGAGAACCACCAGGTTGAAATGCTTTTTCTACAACAATACCAACACCACAAAGATGGGCGCCAGAGTTGTTAACGATAGAAATCAATCCATCGAGGGCGGCTCCGTTGGCGAGAAAATCGTCGATAATTAAAATACGATCATCTTTGGTTAAGAATTGCTTGGAAACCAGGACATCATAGATCCTGCCGTGGGTAAAGGATTGCACTTGAGTGGAATAAACATCTGCAGGTAGATTTTTTGAAGGACTTTTCTTCGCAAACACGACAGGAACACCGAGTACTTGAGCTGTGATAGCAGCAATGCCGATTCCTGAGGCTTCGATAGTGAGCACCTTATTGACCCCTTCGCCTTGGAAGAGTTTGTCAAATTCTTTCCCCATCTCAGTGAAGAGCGAGATGTCCATTTGATGGTTTAAGAAGCTGTCCACACGGAGGATTTCGGTCCCTTTAACTTTGCCGTCTTTTAAAATACGGTCTTCTAGTAATTTCATGAGATTACCCTTTCGTCATCTATTTCAACTTTTGTCACCCCTCTATTATAATATAAAATGCGACAATAAGCAACAAAAATTTTCAAGGAGATTACCATGTCATACATTTCGCTACATCAAGTACAATACAATCATAGTAATGAGACCCATCACGCACTGCATGGAATCAGCTGCGAAATCGAACGTGGTCAGGTGGTTTTGGTTGTGGGAGAGCATGGGGCAGGAAAGACAGCCCTTTTATACCTACTTGGTGGGATGGTGCCTTGCGATGAGGGAAAAATCATCGTAGATGGGGAACGAATTAGCGAGTTTCCAACACTAAAATTGATCAATTACCGTCGCAACGATGTCGGATTCATATTTCGTAACATCCATCTCGTGGAGAACCTGACGGCTAAGGAGAATATCGAACTTGCGGTTAATATCAGTAAAAAAGAAGATGAAGTGCGTCGTTTGATGCGTAAAGCTGGGTTTGACCTCTATAAAAATCCAAGAGATATCACTCGTCGTGAACAGGCGAAGATCAATCTAGGGAAACAATTAGCTGCTCAAATTCTAAAAAAAGGGGTTACAGCTGATCAAATGCTCAAACGAGTGGGCGCAAGTCATTGCAAAGATCGCTTTCCGTCGCAAATGACAAAAGTTGAGCAACAACGAGTTGCCATTGGACGTGCACTCGGAAAAAATCCGAAATTATTGCTCTGCGATCGCCCTGGTGATACCTTAGAACCACATGAGAGAGCACAAATTTATCACTTATTACAGCAAATTTCCTATCAGCAAAATATGACCGTGATTATCACAGCAACAGAGAGGTCACTCGCCCCTATGGCAGATCGCATTCTGCATATGAAAGAGGGGAAAATAACATGGATAGAGGAAAATAACAGCCCTATCTCGCTCACTGAGGGGGGTTTGACATGAAAAATTATCATGGTTATACTCGGCGTATAATGCAGCATAACCTCGCATTTTTGTTCTTTTTTGTGGGGCTCGCCGTAGCCCTTGTGATTGGAATAAACCGAGCAAGTGAAACGCGCGCTAGTGATACAAAGGCATATGCAATAGAAAAGAATTTTATGGATTTTCACATCATATCTCCACTTGGTTTGAGTGAACATGATCTGGTTACCGTACGTAATCTAGATGGGGTATCACAGGTGCGTGGTGGGCACTCCTACGAGGGGATGATGGACGGGGAAGAGATCATGGCGTATAGCTATCATGGAACGAATTCTATCAATGCTCCACATCTGCTCTCGGGAAATTTTCCGAAGACCGAGTCGCAGTGTGCGATTCATCCTTCGCTTGGATCGATTGGGGATGTTGTTACCATTAATGTGAAGGGGAATACCTATCAACTAACAGTGGTTGGAACGGTGGAGACTCTCTTCGATTATGCGCTTTCTGAAGAAAATTACGTTTTGTTATCAGATAGTTTATTCAATACTAGTAGTTATAATGATCTCTACCTCACCGTGGAAGAGGGGAAGAGCGAGGCAGTGCTCGCTAGTTTAACTAAAATTGCGCCTACACAGATAGCAGAGCGCTTGATAGAAGCCACTCCAATCATCCAACAAATGAGAGAAGAGGCCATTGCAGTAGCAGTGGAGAAGCAGAATCAAGTGGAGCAGGAACTAGAGCAAACCATTGCAGAAATTGCGCAGATGCGAGTAGATCTGGAGTTTGAGTGGGCACAGTTCAATGAGGACGCTATTTCAGAGGAAATTGCCCTAGCAATCAAAGAGCAGGAAGCAGGACTACAACTCGCACTATCAAATCTTGCCAAACAAGAGGCAGAGGCAGATGCTCGAACGGAAGAAGCCCGGCTAGAACTAAGACAAATAGAGTTAGAACTGGATGAACTACAACAATCGGAGTGGAGCATTCTAGGACGAGAGAGCGATGAGGGTTATGCTTGGGTAGCGAGTGATCTGAACACCTTAGAAACCATTGCAACAAATTTATCTGTCCCATTTTATTGGTTGACCATCTTAATCTGCGCTGTTTCAGCTATGCGTATCATGAAAGAAGAAACTGGGAGAGGGGGCACACTTCTTCGCATCTTGCTATACACCATGATGGGAGGATTGCTCGGATTGATAGGGGAAGAATGGTTGGTTGCCTCACTTATCTATCCTTCTGCTATTACGTTATTGAAAGAGGCATTCTATCCTGTGATCATTATTGGGGGAGGGGCTGCCCTTGTGATGATTTTTTCGAAAACCAAACCTCTTGCTGTGGGTAAAAAGGTCTGGTTAGAGAAATTGCGATTTATCTGGGAGGAGTTTAACATTGAGCAAAGGGTGACGCTACGAAACCTACTACGATACAAAGTTCGTTCTTGGGCTTCTGTATTGGGGATTGGGGGAAGTGTTGCACTTATGCTTGCTTCCTTTGGGATACAAAGAGGGCTAAGTGGAGGTTTACTGGTTGCATCTCATCAAGGAGCTGTCATATTAGTGTACACTTCTTGTATGCTATCATTTGGGATGATCTGCCACCTCTTATCCCTTAATATTTCAGAGCATAGAGAGGAACTTGCCACCCTAAAGGTGTTAGGTTGCTTTGATGAGGAACTATGCGACTATGTTTCACGTGAGAATAAAATTTTGCTGATTTTAGGATCTCTATTGGGATTGTGGGGTGGGTCTGCGCTCTACGAACAGCTAGCCATTCAAGTGGAATTGATACCTGATGGGGTGGGACTGATAGCTTATATGACTGTAGTGGTGCTGCTTTTCATTTTTTGGAAAATTGTGGATCGCCTCTCGTTCAACTTGGTTGCAAAGGTCGAGATTGCTCAGTGGTTGGAGTAAACCCAAGACATTTTGAAATATCAGTGGAGAGAAAGAAAGACACAGAGAACTCGAATTTCGAGGTTCTCTGTGTCTTTTTTGGTTCTGATTAGTTTTCAGCGATAATGAGTCGGATGGCAGGGTCGGAACTACTACGGTAGCAAGCAGAGACGGTATCAAATGCTCCACTACTTATTCGAGCTAAGGTGGAAGAGAAATATTCATCTCCGACCCGTTCGAGTACCACAACCGATTGTGCGTAAGAATAACTTTTTCCACCGAGCACAACTGCATTGGCTTCGAAACGATCAACAGTCTTTTTCTCGAGAGAGAGGATGTCGTCGGGGTCTTGCATCGAGCCCATGATCACCACAGGTCCCTCTTTTGCTGGAAAGGATTTGGATAGATTGAGGTAGGAAGTGCCAGAGGATAGGGATAGCTCGTAAATCACAGTGAGGGAAGAGCCGAAGGAAAATTCCTCTTTTTCTAGTAACATACCGTAGGTGTGGTGCTCACCCGAGAAATCATCTAGAATCAAACGATCAATGGCGCCATTGGAATCTAAACGGTAATAGAGGACATCGCTACGAGATAGGGTGAGCCCTGCTAAGCGAGAGGGGTAGAGACGAATTCCACTTGATTCGTAGAGATCAAGGATTTCGATATCAGAAGAGATGGGATATTCCCCTAGTTTCGAGCCATCATTTGAAAACTGCCCTGAAAGGGAAGTGGAGCTCACACGAGAAATGATGAGAGAACCACTGGAATTGACGGTGACCTGTACGATGTCGTCCGCTTCGATTTTATCATCGCTGACCGGATAGGTATAAACATTCTCGTCGGTAGCGAGGACAGCGATGGCAGGTCCCATGTAGGTGCCACCGGCTCCATCGTCGTAAGATGTTGTGGTGCGAGCGAGAACAAG